>JBBSTP010000107.1:0-7191 GCA_038235795.1 Lysobacterales bacterium
GATCGCGCCGAGCGAACACTGCCCGAGTGCGAACATGATCCGCGCGTCCACGCCGCCCGCGCGGTACTGGCGCGGTTGCATGCCGAGCACTGCATCGGCCTGCTCGTAGAAGCGGCTGCTGGCGTTGTAGCCGGCGTCGAAAATCGCATCGGTCACGCTGCCGCTTCCGCACGCCAGCCGTGCGCGCATGGCGTTTGCACGATGTGCATCGGCATACGCTTTCGGGGTCACGCCGGCCACCGCCTTGAAAACGCGGTGGAAGTGATGCGGGCTGAGGCCTGCTTTAGTCGCGAGTTCACCCAGCGAAGGCGGCGACTGCGCCGCTTCGATCCATTTGCAGGCCCTTGCAACCAATGCCGCGTGTTGGTGCGGGTTCGCGTGGATGGCAGGTGCTGTCTTGGCGCTCATGGCAGGGTCACCGCGTCGATCAGTTGCCACTCTAGCCAGGACAGGCGGCCTCCACACTCCGGATCTTGCGATGCCCCATGCAAGACGTCAGGTATCACGTATTCATTTCACCTTGCGGAAGGTCAGGTTGATCCGCTGCGCGCCCAGGCGCTCATGCATGCCGTCCCTGACTGGCAGCACGCCGTGGAACCGCATGCGGTCTGCCCCGCCCCACACGGCCACGTCGCCATGCGTAAGCGGTACCCGCACGCTCTTGTCGCTACGGTTGAAGCCGCCGAACAGGAAGGTCGCCGGCAGGCCCAGCGAGACCGACACGATTGGTGCGATGCGGTCGTTCTCGTCGCGATCCTGGTGCAATGTGAGTCGCGTGCCCGGCGCATAGCGATTGATCAGGCAGGCATCCGGGACGTAGCTGTCGAAGCCAAGTTCGGCCGCAGCCTGCGCCGCAAGCTGGCGGAATGTTTCGGGCATCAGCGGCCATGGCCGTCCAGTGTCCGGATCACGCGCGTCGTAGCGATAGCCGCGGCGATCACTGCACCAGCCATGCGACCCGCAATTGGTCATCGCCACCGACATCGTATGGCCACCGGGGGTGACCAGCTGGCGGAATGGCGCCGCAGCTTCGATGCGCACGACGTCAGCCAGCACTGCATCCGCGACCGGCAAGGCGAACCCATGCAACACGCCAGCTTGCGGGCCAAGCGCCGTGCGCGTGCCGACCAGCTGCGCTGCGAACAGGTCACCCATCAGCCTGCCGGTACGAACTCCATGCCCGGCAGCGGCTGCAGGAACGGCATCAGCCAGTGGTCCAGCAACAGGAACGCGAACAGTGCCATCAGGTAGGTGATCGAATACTTGAAGGTACGCATCGCGAAGAACTCATCCGGCGGGTCCAGCAGTTTCCACGCATGCCACAGGAAGCCCGCGCCCAGCACCAGTGCGCCAATGAGATAGAAGATGCCGCTCATCCTGGTCGCCCACGGCAACACCGTGGCCACCACCAGCAGCACCGTGTACAGCAGGATCTGCCAGCGCGTGTAGACCACGCCATGGGTCACCGGCAGCATCGGCACCAGTGCGCGTGCGTAGTCCTCGCGGCGGAAGATGGCCAGCGCCCAGAAATGCGGTGGTGTCCATACGAAGATGATCAGCACCAGCAGCAGCGCGTACGGCCAGTCCCAAGGACCCTGCATGTTGGTGACCGCAGCCCAGCCCAGCAGCGGCGGGGCTGCGCCGGCAATGCCGCCGATCACGATGTTCTGCGGCGTCGCCCGCTTCAGGAATTTGGTGTACACCACCGCGTAGCCGATCAGCGATGCAAACGTCAGCAACGCGGTGATCCGGTTGACGCCCCACACCAGCAGCAGCATCGACGCCACCGCGAGCACCACCGCGAACACCAGTGCCTGCCGCATCGTCAGTGTGCCCGCCACCAGCGGCCGCCACGAAGTGCGCGCCATCTTGGCGTCGATCCGCGCGTCGAGTATCTGATTGATCGCCGCCGCGCTGGCCGCCGCCAGCCAGATACCCAGCGTCCCGAGCACCGCTTCGCGCAACGGCGGCAAGCCCGGCACCGCCAGGAACATGCCGATCACCGCGGTGAAGACAATCAGAGCAACCACGCGTGGCTTGGTCAGGCTCCAGTACTGGCGGATCACGCTGGGGGTTGCCGTGGCCATGGGTCAGCCTGGCGCCCGCACGCGCGCCAGCAGGGTCACCAGCACGAACAGCAATGCGGTCGCGCCGGCGTTGTGCGCCACCGCCACGTGCAGGGGCAGCGACATCATCACATTGGCGATGCCCAAGCCGATTTGCACCAGCAGCAGCGCCAGCAGCAGGCCGCCCCAGCTGCGCAGGCCCGGATTGCGCAGCAGGCGCAACGACACCACCAACAGGTGCCCGAACACCAGCACCGCCATCAGCCGGTGCGCCAGCTGGATCGCGACGCGGGCGGCGTTGTCGAGCACGCCGCCCTCGTAATCCACCCCGATCCCTCGCCACAATACGAACCCTTCGCGGAAATCAGGCGCAGGCCACCATGCGCCTGCGCATTTCGGGAATTCCGGGCCGCAGGCCAGCGCCGCGTAATTGGCACTGGTCCAACCGCCGAGCGCGATCTGGATCCCGAGCAACCCGATGCCGATGATCAGCAGGACACGAAGCCTAGGGGCATCGGCGATGCGCAGCGGAATGCCGGTCGCGCGCCAGGCCGTCCAGGTCAGCAGCGAGAACGTCAGCATGCCGCCGAGCAGATGCGCCATCACCACGATCGGCTTGAGCAGCCAGGTCACCGTCCACATGCCCAGCAGGGCCTGGATAATGATGACTGCAAGCGTGAGCGTGCTTGCGCGCGCGAGGTCCGTATTCGACCAACGCAACGCGCCCATCACCAACAGCAACTCCGCGCCGACGGCCAGCGCCGACGCCGCGCCATGCATCCCGCGCATGTACAGCGGGATCGCCAGGGCGACCGCCACCGATGCGCCGATGACTTGCAGCCACCCGTGTGGCGTTTTGCGCGTGGCCAGCAAGGCCAGGATGAGCACCAGCAAGCCAAGGGTACCGGCAATCATGCGGTGGAACTGCTCGCGCCAGGCTTTGTCGGGATCGACCGCTCGGATGGCGGTGGCGGCGTGGTCGACCACCTGTTCGGCGGCCGTCGGCCATGCCGCCTTGCCGTAGCAGGTCGGCCAGTCCGGGCAACTCAGCCCAGCATTGGACAGGCGCACGAACGCACCGAACACGATCACACAGGCAGCCAGCGCCACCGCCAGCCAGGCGATACGGTGGAAGTGTCGATGCACGGACGGGCGCGCGGTCGTATTGGAGGTCATGCCACTCATCGCGAACTCAATTCACCTTCAGCAGTCGCGCCAGATCCGTGCGCAGGTCACCCGGATCGAAGCCCGGAGCGTAGCGCAAGACCACGAAACCGTTGGGATCTATCAACCAGGCCGGGTCGCCGCGCGTGTCACCTAGACCGGGTAATTGAGCCGACAGGACGTCATCGGCGCGCAACAGGCGTACTTCGCCTGGCAACACCATGCCGCGTGGCGCATCGCCCAACCACAGCACATGCACGCGATCCGCATCCTTGCCCATCAGCCGCCACACCGTGTCCAGCTGCCGCAGCAGCGATGCGCATTGCACACTGCGTTGCCCGCCGCACTCACGCGGCGCCGCCACGATCCGCCAGGTGCGCGGGCTGTCGCTCCAGCGATACCCGTCGCCCGAGGCCAACGTCGCTGCATGTTTGCGCAGGTCCACGTACGGCTGCAGCATCTCGCCGTTGTTCTTCATGCCCTGCGGCTGCCACCCGGAGAAACGCAGCAAGCCAGCCACCAGCATGCCGCCAAAGAAGATCACGCAAATCACGACCAGTATCGCGCGATTGCGGCTCTGCCGTTGCCTGGAGTCCTGATCTCTCATTCTCTCGATCTCCTCGACTTCAAGGTCAGAACGACTGCGACCACCAGCACGGTAAATGCCAGCGCGAACCATTGCACCGCGTAACCCAGGTGCCGCGCAGGCGTTAGCGTGTTGGGCAGGATCACCAGGTCGCGCACGCCGGGGACCAGCATGACTCCCGCATCGTCCTTTGCGCGCGCGGGGTCAAGCCGCAACACGCGCGGCGCGATACCTGCAGACAGCGCCAGGCCACTGGCGATTTCGGCCATGTCGATGCGGGTCGCAAGCCAACGCCTCGGACCAGCGGGCGCTATCGATTGGCCATGCGCCAGTCCACTGGATGGCGGCGGCGCCAGCAGGCCGCGCACCTGCTGCCCGCGACCCACGGGGCAGCCAAACACCGGCAGGTCGCGCTCGCCATCCAAGGTCCACCAGCCGGCATCCAGCAGCAGCGCCTGCACGCCATCGTCGGGCAGCAACACGCAGTACATGCGCACGCCGGCCTTGCCATCCTGGATCTGGTTGTCCAGCCACACCGTCACATTGACGATTGCGCCACTGCCCGCGGCCCAATCGTAGGCCGCCGCGCGCCGGGGGTCTGAGGCCAGCAGCAAGGGCCGAGCAGCCTGTCGCGCCAGCGCATGCGCGGCGGCGCCGAGCTTGGCCTGTTTTTCGTGCATGCGGTCCAGCTGCCAGCGCCCCAATGAGGCGAATGCGACGATCGTGGCCAACGCCAGCAACCAGCCAATGGTCATGCCGATGCCGCGATCCGGCTTCCTCCCGCTCATGCTTGTCCGCCCCACGGCTGCCATAATGCGCGCACGCCACATCGGGTCCGCATCGCGGAAATGCCCATGAACGACTCGCTGAAAACCCTGCTCATCGTCGGTGTCCTGATCCTCATCCTGTGGAACCTTGGCGCTGGCCTGTACTACATGCTGGTCGACAAGGGCCAGACCAAGCGCACGGTGAATTCATTGACCAAGCGCGTGGCGCTCTCGGTGGCGCTGATCCTGTTCGTTGCCCTGGCCATCTACATGGGTTGGATCACCCCCCATGGCGTTGGCAGCAATCCAGGCTGACACCTCATCGAACTTGTTCCAGACGCGAAGACCGGCATCGCCGGTCTTTTTGTTTTTCGTGTCCGCCACGACGCAAACGGCCAGCGAGCATCTACCGTTCCGGGCGAAGCTCCCGCTAGGCGCGCGGCGGTGAGCGAACCGCCGTTGACTTCAGTCAATGAGGATTCGCGAATCCGTCGCAGCAACAACGCGGGAGCGAGCTCCGGGACGTTAGAGGACGTAGACGAAGAGGAAAAGACCCAGCCACACCACATCGACGAAATGCCAATACCAGGCCACTGCCTCGAACGCGAAATGATTGTCCTTGGTGAAGTGTCCGCGCGCGCAGCGCAACCACATGATGGCCAGCATCAGGGTACCCAGGGTCACGTGGGCGCCGTGGAAGCCGGTCAGCATGAAGAAGGTCGAACCGTAGATGCCCGACCCGAGCGTCAGATTGAGCTCCTGGTAGGCGTGCACGTATTCCTCGGCCTGGAAATACAGGAACAGGCAACCCAGCAGCACGGTCAGGCCCAGGAACAGCATCAGGAGGCCGCGCTTGCCTTCCTTCAGTGCGTGGTGGGCGATTGTCACGGTCACGCCCGAAGTCAGCAGGATCAGGGTGTTGAGCAGCGGCAGGCCCCAGGCCGGAACCGTCTGGTACTGACCGCCGACCGCGCCCGGGCCATTGCTGGGCCAGCCGCCGGAGAAGTTCGACCACAGCACGCTATGGGTGGCCATGCCGTCGCCTTCGCCGTTGAGCCACGGCAGCGCGTACTGGCGCGCGTAGAACAGTGCACCGAAGAAGGCGGCGAAGAACATCACCTCGGAAAAGATGAACCAGACCATGCCCATCCGGAACGAGGTGTCGACCTGCTTGTTGTAACGACCGGCCAACGATTCACGGATCACGTCGCCGAACCACCTGAACAGGATCGCCAGTAGACCTGCCAAGCCAATAAAGAACGTCGTCTTGCCCCAGCTGACCTCGTTCAACCAGGTGGCGAAGCCGACCATGGTGATGAACAGGGCGACCGAGGCGAACACCGGCCAACGACTGCCATGGGGCACGTAGTAGGCGTCGGCATTGTGATCTTCGGCGTGGGCATTGGCCATGATGTTTTCCGCTGGTTCGATGTCTGGGATGGGGTGTGGGATCAGGGCGCGGCGCGGGCGGCGTTGGCAGTGGCCTTGCCTGCCATGCCTGTCGCGGCATTGAGCGCGCTGGTCTGGACGTCGTTCTTGTAAAAGGTATACGACAGGGTAATCGTCTTCACGTCGGCGGGCAGGTCCGGGTCGACGATGAAACGCACCGGCATGTCACGCGTTTCACCGACCTGCAGGGTCTGCGCGGTGAAGCAGAAGCACTCGGTCTTGCTGAAGTAGCCCGAGGCGCGCGCCGGCGCAATCGACGGGACGGCGTTGCCAACGATGGCTCGGTCGCCGTCGTTGCTCGCAAAGTACAGCGCCTCATACTGGCGGCCGGGCTGCACGCGCAGCGTGGCCTGCTCCGGCCGGAACTTCCAGGGCAGCTTGGAATTGACGCCGCCGTCGAACTGCACGGTGACCCAGCGCTCCCGCTTGGCTATCAGGGCCGTGTCGACGCGGGCGGCACCGACCTGCGCCGGGCCCTGTTCCAGGCGCACGCCGAACACCTTCTCGCAGGCGATCCGGTACAGCGGCACCAGCGCAAAGGCGAAACCGAACGCGGCCAAGGCCACGCCGACCATCTTGCCTACGCCAAAGTGCTTGCTGCCGCTCATTTGCTCATCACCCCGAGCAACAGGAAGCCCGCATACACGGCTGCCGCGATCCCCGCGAACAGCCAGGCGGTGCGACGCGCAGCCTTGCGGCCGCGCGCGAGTTGCGCGGCGTCCTGGCGGTCATGGTGGAGGTCGGTCACAAGGTCGCCTGGTCAGTGGGTGATGTCGCCGTGGGCAAGGTCGCCCGGACCGATCACCGGCGGCAGGGTGAAGGTGTGGTGCGGCGCCGGCGACGGCACCGTCCACTCCAGGCCGCGCGCGCCTTCCCACACACGCGCCTCGGCTTTGGGGCCGTGCTTGAGCGACCAGTACAGGATGCCGAACATCAGGAATGGCGTGGCGAACATGCCGAACGCACCGATCGAGCTGACCAGGTTCCAGTCCGCGAACACCACGTTGTAGTCCGGGATTCGGCGCGGCATGCCGGCCAGTCCCAGGAAATGCTGCGGGAAGAACAGCACGTTGACGAAGACCATCGACCACCAGAAGTGGACCTTGGCCCAGGTTTGGCTGTACATGCGCCCGGTCCATTTCGGCCACCAGTAATACAC
>JBBSTP010000108.1:0-7184 GCA_038235795.1 Lysobacterales bacterium
AGCCACGTGTTGAACTACGACATTCCTTACGACACCGAAAGCTACGTGCACCGCATCGGCCGCACCGGCCGCGCGGGCCGCAAGGGCGAGGCGATCCTGTTCGTGGCGCCGCGCGAGCGCGGCATGCTGGGCGCGATCGAGCGCGCGACCCGGCAGAAGATCGAGCAGATGAACCTGCCCAGCGTGGATGCGGTCAACGAGAACCGCGTGGCCAAGTTCCTCGGCAAGATCGAGGGCGCACTGGCGCACGAGGACCTGTCGGTGTTCCGTGACCTGGTGGAACGCTATGAGCGCGAGAAAAATGTGCCGGCAGTGGAGATCGCCGCTGCACTGGCCAAACTTGTCCAGGGCAAGACACCGCTGCTACTGACCCAGCCGGTGCGCCCGGAACGCGCGTTCGAGCCGCGCGAAGCACGACCCGACCGTGACCACGGAACACGCGACCACGGCGAGCGCCCACAACGCGAACGCACTGAACGCGCGCCGCGCGAACATGGCGCGCCGGAGGTTGGTATGAAAACGTATCGCATCGAGGTCGGCCACCAGCATGGCGTGCAGCCCGGAAACATCGTCGGCGCGATCGCAAACGAGGCCGACCTGGAAGCGCGCTTCATCGGCCGCATCGACATTCGAGACGACTTCACCCTGGTCGACTTGCCCGATGGCATGCCACCGGAACTGCTGACCCACCTGCAGAACGTGCGCGTGGCCAGCAAGCCGCTGCGGATGCGGGTTGCCGAGGATGCCGACATCAATGCGCCTTCGCGCAAGCGCAGCTTTGGCCCGCCGCGTGGCGATCGCCCTGGCGCCGGCGGGCCGCGCAAGCCCGGCGGGTTCAAGCCACGCCCGCCGCGCTGACCTGCGACTAGCGCATGGCCGGCCAACTCGACGCCATCGTCATCGGCGCCGGCGCGGCCGGCCTGATGTGCGCGATCACCGCGGGTCGCCGTGGCAGGCGCGTGCTGGTACTGGACCACGCCAACAAGGTTGGCAAGAAGATCCTGATGTCCGGTGGCGGTCGCTGCAATTTCACCAATACCGGCACGGGGCCCGACAATTTTCTGTCGGCGAATCCGCATTTCTGCAAGTCGGCGTTGGCGCGCTACACGCCCTGGGATTTCGTAGAGTTGGTGGAGCGGCACGGGATCGCGTATCACGAGAAAGAACTCGGTCAGCTGTTCTGCGATGAATCGTCCAAGCAGATCGTCAACCTGCTGCTTGACGAGTGCGCCGCGGCCGGTGTCGAAGTCCGCACCCATTGCAGCATCGAGCGCGTCGCCCAGCCTGATCGCGGCGGCTTCCGGCTGCACACCTCGCAAGGCGTGTTCGACGCCGACGCGGTGGTGGTTGCCAGCGGCGGTCTGTCGATCCCGAGCATGGGCGCCAGCGGTTTCGGTTACGCGCTTGCGACGCAGTTTGGCCACCAGGTGCTGCCGACCCGCGCCGGGTTGGTGCCGCTGACGCTTACCGGCAAGCATGCCGAGCGCTTGCTTGACCTGGCCGGGGTGTCGCTAGCGATCGAAGCACGCTGCAACGATGCGAGCTTCCGCAACTTCATGCTGGTCACCCATCGCGGCATCAGCGGGCCATCGATCCTGCAGATATCGAGCTTCTGGCAACCCGGCGACGACCTGCGCCTGGACCTGCTGCCCGACCATGATGTGGATGCCCTGTTGCGTGGATGGAAGCAGTCGCGACGCGACGCCGAGTTGAAGACGTTGCTGGCCGAAGTGCTGCCCAAACGCTTCGCCCAGCGCCTGTGCGACCACTGGCTCACAAGCAAACCACTGCGGCAGTACAACGAGCCGGAGCTTCGCGATATCGCAGGGCTGTTGTTGTCATGGCCGCTGATCGCCAGCGGCACCGAGGGCTACCGCACCGCCGAAGTCACGTTGGGCGGCGTGGATACCGATGGCCTGTCATCGACCACGATGATGTCGCGCCACGTGCCGGGCCTGTATTTCATCGGCGAAGTCGTGGATGTCACCGGCTGGCTCGGCGGCTACAACTTCCAGTGGGCGTGGGCCTCTGGGCATGCGGCAGGCAGCGCGCTTTGAACCTGCAACCCGACCGACGAATCAACCCAGCGGCGATAGCGGCGGGTGTTCGCGTAGCGGCATTTAGAGCCTAGTAGCGGGCACCCGCTACTAGGCGCCACGAGCCCGCGCAAATGCGCTATAGGCAACCCACGAAAATCGAAGCATCAGAAAAATTCCGGCAGACCCAAGTACGGTGCCAGGAACCAGTACGCGGCGCACACGACCACCACCCATAGCGCCAGCTTGAACGCTGCGCCGGCGACCTTGAAGGCCAGCCAGATGCCAAGGATGATCACGATGATACTGATCCAGTTCATGCACGCGTTTCCCGTATCGATGCCGCAAGACTAGCAGCCGCACCGACATCCACCAGTGGCCGCAGCAATGGATCCAGCGCCACGCGCTCGTCGAAGACGAAGCAGCGCCCCTCGTAGCCAAGCCCGCCGACCTGTTCAAAATAGCCGAGGATGCCGCCGTCCAACTGCAACAGGTTGTCCATCCCGTCGTCGCGTAGCCACAACGCGGCTTTCTCGCAGCGGATCCCGCCGGTGCAGAAACTGACCACGGTGGCATCACGTAGCGATTCGCGATGCGGTGCGAGTGCATCCGGCAACTCGGTGAAATTGTCGATCGGCAGGGTCAAGGCGCCGGCGAAGCTGCCGAAGCCGACTTCCTCGCGATTCCGAGTATCCAGCAGCACCAGCGGCTTGCCGGCATCGTCGTGGCCATGTTCGATCCAACGCGCCAACGTCGCAGGATCGATTGCGGGCGCGCGCTCGCGATGCAGGGGCACTGCAGTTTCGCGACGGAACGCGATGATCTCGGCCTTGCACTTCACCTTCAGCCGCGCGAACGGCAGCGATTCGCTCCAGCTTTCCTTGACGGGGATGGCGGCGAATCGCGGGTCCCTGCGCAGCCACGCCACGAAGTCCCGCAACGGCGCTTCTTCGCCAGCAAGGAACAGGTTGATCCCTTCCGGCGCCACCAGCACGCTGCCGCGCAGCGCGGCAGCGTCCGCCCGCCCAACTATCCGCGCGGACGAGGGCTCGGGATCGTCGATGGCGACGAAACGATAGGCCGCGATATTCAAAATCATGAAGTGGTGGTCGCTATCGCGCCACGAAGTACGAACGAAAGTTCGCAAGCGGCCAATGCTGGGCTGACCTCACGGTTGATGGTCCACATCGGGCCATTGTACGGACGTGGCCCAATGCGGGCATCGGCATTCGTGGCTAGCCGTGGAATCATGTGCATATGCCTGCATTCGCATCCCCATCCGCCAACAAGCGTGTTGCCATCGTCGGCGGCGGCCCGGCCGGTCTGATGGCGGCCGAGGTGGCGTGCGCGGCGGGTCTTGTGGTTGACCTGTTCGAGGCGAAAGGATCGGTCGGACGCAAATTTTTGATTGCCGGCAAGGGCGGTCTCAACCTGACCCATTCCGAGCCACGGCCCGGCTTCGATGCGCGCTATCGCGAACGCGCTGGTCAAGTCGGGCACTGGCTGGATGATTTCGATGCCGATGCCCTGCGCGAATGGGCGCGAGGATTCGGCATCGACACCTACGTCGGCACGTCGGGCCGCGTGTTCCCGATGGACCGCAAGGCCGCGCCGCTGCTGCGCGGCTGGGTGCGGCTTCTGCGCGAATCCGGCGTCGTGTTCCATGTCCAGCATCGCTGGCTAGGCTGGAGCGAGGTCGGCGATCTGCGGTTCGACACCCCGGATGGCGAACAATGCATTGCTGCCGATGCGGTGGTGCTGGCAACAGGCGGAGGCAGCTGGCCGCAACTTGGCTCCGACGGCTCTTGGGTCCAGACCTTGGCTGACTGCGGGGTCGATGTCGCGCCGCTACAGCCTGCGAACTGCGGCTTCGATATCGGCTGGAGCGCGCATCTCGCGCAACGTCATGCCGGTGCGCCATTGAAGCCGGTAGTCGCGCACTGGCGCGATGCCGACGGCGTTGAACACGCCCTGCAAGGCGAATGCGTCATCACCGCAACCGGCATCGAAGGCAGCCTGGTCTATGCGCTTTCCGCAGACCTGCGCGATGCCATCACCCGTGATGGAGACGCCCGGCTCACCCTCGACCTGGTGCCTGGGCGCGACCTGGAGCGCCTTCAACGCGACCTCGGCGAGTCTCGCAACCGTCGCAGCCTTAGCGAACTCCTGCGCCGGCAGGTGGGCATCACCGGCGTCAAGGTGGCCTTGCTGCACGAAGTCCTCGACAGGGATCAGCTGCAGGACATGTCGGTGGTGGCCGCAACACTCAAGCGGCTGCCATTGCGACTCACTGCCGCACGACCCATAGCAGAAGCGATCTCCAGCGCCGGTGGCGTGCGACTGGCAGAAATGGATGACAACCTGATGCTGCACAGCTCGCCCGGCGTATTCTGCGCGGGCGAAATGCTGGATTGGGAAGCCCCGACCGGCGGCTACCTGCTTACCGCTTGCTTCGCCAGTGGACTGCGCGCGGGGCGTGCTGCGGTCAACTGGCTGCAGCAGACCTGATCATTTCTTCGTGGCCGCGGCCGCCTTCGCACGCTCTGCGGCATCGAGTTGCATCGCCTGGATCTCGGGGGCATCGCGGAGCAGGCGCGAATGCGGATCCAGTGTCCAACTCTGGTCGGCTGCGATCATGGTTTCACCATGGCCAGCAACCATCGCGAGGTCAACCACGCGGTCACCGACCCGCACCTGCACCGGCAACGGGAACGGCTTGTCGCCGGGTGCCTCCCAGCGCACGCGCAGGAACTTTCCGTCTCGCGTCGCAACCAGCTTCGGCAATGCCGACTGGCGCAAATAGCCATCGAAGAACCAGTTCCAGTCGCGCCCGGTCACCCGGTTGACGATGGCGATGAAGTCGGACGTGGTCGCATGGCGCGGACGGAAGTTGCCAGGCTGCGGGTCCGGCCGTCCATAGACCAGTTCACGCACGGCTTGCAGGAATGCGCGGTCACCGATCTGGTTGTGCAGGGTGTGCAGGATCCAAGCGCCCTTGTAGTAGATGTCGTTGCCGGGATCGATCGCCGCGGCTGCCGGATCGCCGTGTGGGCGGCTGTGGCCGCTGACCATCGGAAACTTCTGTTGGATCATCATGCGCTGCCGCAGCATCTCGGCGAAGTAGCCGATATCGCCACGCAACCATTGCAGGTACAGCGGCTGCATGTACATGGCGAAGCCCTCATGCAGCCACATATCGTCCCAGTCGGCATTGGTCAGCTGATTGCCGAACCACTCGTGGGACAACTCGTGGTGCAGCAGCCAGTCGTAGCCGTTCACATCCTTTCGAAAACCATTCCCATAGGCATTGATGGTCTGGTGCTCCATGCCCAGGTGCGGCGTCTCCACGACACCCATCTTCTCGTCGCCCCACGGGTATGGGCCAACGGTTTCCTCGAAGAAATCAAGCATCGGCGCGAATTCGGCAAACAGGCCGCGCGCCTTGGCACGGTTGCCTTTCAGGTACCAGAAGCGAAGCGGGATGGTGTTGCCGAAGCGCGAGTGGTAATCCGCCTGCAGCAATTCGTACGGGCCGATATTGAGCGCGATCGCGTAGGTATCCGGATTGCGTGCGCTCCAGTGATAGGTGCGCCAGCCGTCCTTTTCGTCCATGCCCATGGCAACACCATTTCCAGCAGCCACCAGCGGCGCGGTCACGGTGATGTGCTGGTCCACGCGCAACGGTTCGCCTTGCGGATGATCGATGCACGGCCACAGCAAGTCGCAGCCCTCCCCCTCCACCGCTGTCGCGATCCAAGGCTCGCCCGTGGGTGCCTTCGCCCAGACAATGCCGCCATCCCAGGGCGCGCGCTTGGCTTCGTGCGGTGAGCCGGCATAGCGGATGCGCAGCCGCGCGCGGCGGCCTGCAAGCAATGGCTTGGGCAAGTCGACACTCATCCGTCCTTCGGGGTTTCGCCATGCACCCTTGGCAATCGAAATCCCGTCGACTTCGACAAGATCGACGCTGTAGTTTCGGTCCAGGTCCACCACCAGCTTCGAGATCGGCGTGTGGGCGAGGAAAGTCAGCCTTGCATCACCGTCAAGCCATTTACGCACAGGGTCGACCTTGAATGATAGGTCTGCCAATTCAAAGGTCACCGCTTCCTGCTCAGGCGCGCGCGGCAGGCCGCTGGCCAGCGTCGTGCGGCTCAATGCAGGCTGTTCCGCTGCCGACGCAGCCAATGCAGCGATGGCCAGGGCGCACGCGAGCCAATGGCGATGCCTCTTCATGTTTGATCCGCTGGAAGCAGGCGCAAGCATTGCATATGTCAGTCGTGGCGGGCACTGCCATTGCATGCCCTGCAGCGTCGGTGAGCGCATGGCGACGCTGGATTGGATAAAACTGAATGCGAGCTTGCAAAGACATGGGTGATGGAACCCGACCGGATAAATCTCAGCATCGATTCATCCAACCAATCGTTAACTGACGGTAACGGGCACGAACGGTTCGCGCCGCTGGAGAATGAAATGATCCATGTTTCCACTCGCACCCTGACCACGGCCGTGCTGGGCGCGCTGCTCGCCATTGGCGGCGTCGCCCCCGCGTTTGCGCAACCGCAGGAGGACACCGACAAGGATGCCCGCAAAGCGCGCAGGGAGCAGCGCCAGGAAGCCCGCCGGCAGGCGCCAGAGTCAGTAGATCAGCACGTGGAGGCGCCCCAAGCGCCGCAACGCCCGATTGCAGAGTTGCGATCGGACCGGAACGAAAATCGGGGCAACCAGGCACGACAGCTGGCCGAACAGCGGCGTGCGGAGCGCAATGCCGAAGCGCCGGATCCACGCGAACAAATAATGGACCGCATGCAGCAACCGCGCCAGCAGCAAGTCGAGCGCCAGTCTTATCAACAGCCGCGACGAAATGAGCGCCAGCTTCGACTGGGCGAGGATGAGTCGCGCACGCGGCGGGCCCAGGCCGAGCGTCTGGGCGACGAACGTCGTAGTCACCAGCGTCGCGAGGATGAGCTGAACGATCGGCGCGACGACCGACGCGTTGATCGCAGGGAGGACCGGCGCAATGATCGAAACGACGATGCCCGGCGCAATGAAGGCCGCGATCACGGTAACGATTCCTCGCGCGAGCGCTTGGCACGTGAACAGCAGCGACGTTTGATCGAGCAACAGCGCAAGCATGCGATCAGCTGGCAGCAC
>JBBSTP010000109.1:0-7181 GCA_038235795.1 Lysobacterales bacterium
GAGGTCAAAGAAATGCCGCTGACCCTGCTTGGCAGCGCGGCCTACAACATCGCCAACATCGCCGGCGCGGCGCTCGCGGCGTTCGTGCTTGGCGTCATGCCCGCGCAGATTGCCGGCGTGCTGGCGCGCTTCGGCAGCGACAGTCGCGACAATCCCGGTCGCCTGCAGCAATGGCGCTTCGGCGACGAGGCGCATCCGCTGCGCGTGCTGCTGGATTACGCCCACAATCCGGATGGCTTGCGCGGGCTGTTGCAGGTCGCGCAAGGCCAGCGCGGGCATGGCCGGCTGGCGCTGATCCTGGGGCAGGCCGGCAATCGCGGCGACGACGACATCCGCGCCCTGGCCGACGTGGCCGCCGATGCCCGGCCGGACCGGGTCTGGCTCAAGGACATCGGCGGCGAATACATGCGCGGGCGTTCCCCGGGGGAGATCGCCGCGATCCTGTTCGCGGCCCTGCGCGCGCGCGGCATTGCACCCGAGGCGTTGCCGGTGTGCCTGGATGAGACGCAGGCCGCGCGCGACGCGCTGGCCTGGGCACGGGCCGGAGATACCCTGGTGCTGCCGGTGCATGAGATTGACGCGCGTGATGCGGTGGTCGCCCTGCTTGAGCGCCTGCGCCGCGATGGCTGGCGTGCAGGCCAGCGGCTGCCCGAGGCATGAACGCACGCGGGTAGAATGGCGCTCCCCACGCAAGTGCCATCGCCCATGCACGACATCCTCAAGCGCATCCTGGCCCGCAAGGCCGGAGAGGTCGCCGAGCGCCAATCCCGCGTGCCCCTGGTTGAATTGCAGGCACGGACCGCCGATGCACCGCCGCCGCGCGGTTTTGCTGATGCCGTGGTGTTGCGCATCGCGCGTGGCGAGCCCGCGGTGATCGCCGAGGTCAAGAAGGCCAGCCCGTCGAAGGGCGTGATCCGCGCCGATTTCGATGCGACGGCCATCGCGCAGAGCTATGCAGCCGGCGGCGCGGCCTGCCTGTCGGTGCTGACCGATGTCGATTTCTTCCAGGGCAGCGACGCCTACCTGCAGCAGGCCCGCGCCGCGTGCACACTGCCGGTGTTACGCAAGGATTTCGTGGTCGATGCATACCAGCTGCATGAGGCGCGCATGCTTGGCGCGGACTGCGTGCTGCTGATCGCCGCCGCGCTGGGTGATGGCCAACTATCCGAGTTCGCCTTCATCGCCGACCAACTCGGCATGGACGTGCTGGTCGAGGTCCACGATTTGGAGGAACTCGAACGCAGCCTGTCGGTGCCTGCGCGCCTGCTCGGCATCAACAACCGCAACCTGCGCACGTTCGAGGTGTCGCTCGACAACACGCTGGCGCTCAAGGACATGGTGCCAGCCGATCGCGTGCTGGTCACTGAAAGCGGCATCCTGATGCGGGCTGACGTCGCGCTGATGCGCGATGCCGGCGTCAATGCATTCCTGGTCGGCGAAGCCTTCATGCGCGCACCTGACCCGGGCGCCGCACTGCGCCAGCTGTTCTACGCATGACCACGCGCTTTCCGAACCCCGCCAACGATGCGCCGCTGGTGGTGTTCGACTTCGACCACACCCTGTACGACGGCGATTCCGGCAGCCACCTGTTCAAGTGGCTGATCGAACGCGCCTGGTGGCGGCGCTTGCTGGCGCTACTGATCGCGCCAATCGCCGGACCGATGGTCGCGTGGTTGCCAACCCGGCGCCGGGGCATTTCCGCTTTCGTCTGGGTCGGCACGATTGGATTACATTGCAATCGCGACTTGGAATCCATGATCGACGAGTACGTCAGGCTGCACGCCACCAGCATCCGCGCACGGCTGTTGCCAGTGGCGCTTGAAGTACTGCATCGGCATCGCGACGCCGGCGATCGGGTGGTGGTGGCGACCGGGGCCCCGCCGGAACTTGCGCGCGCGATCCTGACGTTCGTCGCGCATGAGGACGTGCCCGTGGTCGGCACCCTGGTCGGTCCGAAGTTCGGCGCTGTCGCTGCGCTTCGTCATTGCCACAGCCAGATGAAGATGACGATGTTGCGCGATGCCGGGTTCGCCCAACCGGTCGCGGTCGCCTATTCCGACAGCAGCGCCGACTTGCCGCTGTTGCAGGCCGCGCAGCAGCCCGTCGTGGTCAACCCAAAGGGCTCGCAGGTGGCGATGTTCCAGCGCGTTTTGCCAACCGGAACACCGATCCTCAATTGGGGATGCCCGGGAAGGGCGGGCGCTCCTGTGCAAACGCCTGAAGACGGCGAGACCGGTAGGTGAATGTGAAGCGGCATTTCGAGCCGCGTAGCAGGCGCCTGCCGGCAGGCGCCGTCTGAGCCCGCAAGCTGCGCCTCGCTCTACGCAGCGCCCAGCTGCTTGACGAACCTCACCGAACTGTCCTTGTAGCCGCAGGCACGGTAGAACGCATGCGCCTCGGTGCGTTGCGCACCGCTGGTCAGCTCGATGCGCGAGGCGCCGCCCGCGCGTGCGCGACGTTCGGCTTCCTTCAGCAATTGCCGGCCGATGCCCAGGCCCTGCGCGGTCGACGTGACCACCAACGCGGTGACTCTGCACGTGGTCGTGCCCAGCGGCAGGTAGTACATGAAATCCAGTGCGATCAGCCCACACACCGCGCCATCGCGACGCGCCACCACCAACACCTGGCGCTCGTTGCCGGCGATCACGTCGATGCGTTCGAATGCCTCGTCGATCTCGCAGGGATAGCCCATTTCACACAGCAGGTGGGCAACATCGTCCGCATCTGCGTGCACCGCGCTGCGCAGGTCGGTGCCCAATGGGTGGTGGCCAGTCGAGAATGCGCGGCTCACGTCGTTGCCGTCGCCTCAGCGCGTGCCATACACCACGACGGTCTTCCCGCGTGCATGCAGTTTGCCGTCTTCCTGCAACTTCTTCAGCACGCGCCCGGCCATCTCACGCGAGCAACCGACGAGGCGCGCCAGCTCCTGCCGTGACACCCGAAGCTGGGTGCCGTCCGGATGGGACATCGCATCCGGCTCCTTGGCCAGATCGAACAGGGTGCTGTAGATACGGTCGCTGACGTCCAGGAACGCGAGGTGCCCGGCCTTGCGGCTGGTATGCAATAGGCGCTGGCTGATCTGCGCGCCGATCGAGTAAAGCAGCCGCGCGGCGTCGTTGGACTGGGCGAATAGCAAGTCTTGCAGGCGCTCGTAGCTGATCTCGGCCAGATCGCAGGCGGTGCGCGTGCGCAGGGCCACGCCGCGGCGTTGGGTTTCCACGAACAGGCCCATCTCGCCGACGAACTCGCCGGGGCCGATGTAACCAAGCACCAACTCGCGACCATCGTCCTCGCCGGCAATAATGCTGACCGAGCCCGAGAGGATGTAGTAAAGCGTGCCCGCCGGGTCCCCAGGCCTGAACACATCGGCGCGCGCCGGATAGCGGCGACGGTGGCAATGGGCGATGAACCGCTCGATCGTCGGTGCGTCCGCGCCCAATGGACTGGAGACTTTCGCGAGCGCCGGTTTGGCGAACGTGGAACTTTGTGCGATGCGATCTGGCATGAGTTGAAGCTTAGGCCTAACGGCTGCCCCGGGCAAACCGGTCCACCCGTCCGCCACCGCTTTGCCGCATAATCGCGGGCCTGTCGGATTCCGGAACCCCCCTGCCGTGGTCAAGCCGCTTCCGCGCCTGAAGCTCCAAGGCTTCAACAACCTCACCAAGTCCCTGAGCTTCAACATCTACGACGTGAGTTTTGCCGCGTCCGAAGAAGAGCGCCAGCGCTACATCGAGTACATCGACGAGGAATACAACGCCGACCGCCTCACCCAGATCCTCACCGACGTGGCGGAGATCATCGGCGCCAACATCCTCAACATCGCGCGCCAGGATTACGATCCGCAGGGCGCCTCGGTGACGATCCTGATCTCCGAACAGCCGGTCATCGACAGGGCCGATGCCAAGGGCGTGATCTCCGATGCGGTGGTCGCGCATCTGGACAAGTCGCACATCACCGTGCACACCTACCCGGAAACGCATCCGGACAATGGCATCGCCACGTTCCGCGCCGACATCGACGTGTCCACCTGCGGCGTGATTTCACCGCTCAAGGCGTTGAACTACCTGATTGAAAGCCTGGAATCGGACATCGTGGTGATGGACTACCGCGTGCGCGGCTTCACCCGCGACGTGAAGGGCAAGAAGCACTACATCGATCACAAGATCAATTCGATCCAGGACTATCTGGCCAAGAACATCAAGGCGCGCTACGAAATGCTTGATGTGAACGTGTACCAGGAAAGCCTGTTCCACACCAAGATGCACGTGAAGGAGTTCGACCTCGACAATTACCTGTTCGAGGAAAAGGCGAAGAACCTGTCGTTCAAGGAACGCATGAAGATTGAAACGCGCCTGCGCCGCGAGATCGAGGAGCTGTATCAGGGGCGAAACCTGATCGAGTGATGCTGATCAACCATTGATCGCGAACAAGCCCGCATCGCCGGCTTTTTCATGTCCGGCCTCAACCCACGCCTACACGTGAGTGCATGCCCAGCGCGCCTGCGACCAGTTGCATGGTTTCCTCGTCGCGCTCGCGGATGATCCAGCCGGCCAGCTGGTGCTCGCCGGTTTCCACCGTCCACAGGCTGTAATGGCGCGCTCGCAGTTGCGCATAGGCGGACTGCAGCAGGTCGGCGGGTTCCTGGCGTTCTTGCTGCGGTTCGTCGGCATCGACATCGTCCAGGCCCCAGTCGATGCGCAGCTGCCAGCGCGACACCAACTCATCCACGGCTTCCATCAGCGCCTGCGCGTCGTCCTCGTGCACGCAGAAGCCCGCTTTCCAGTCGATCACTTCTCGCAGCAGCGCCGCCGGATCCGCGTCATCGCCGGCCTCCTCGAGCACCTGCTGGAACGCGCGGAATTGCTCCAGCGCCGCGTCCTCATCGTCGGGATTTACCAGCAACAGGAATTGCCAGGCGACCACCTCAAGCTCGGCGTCCTCGTCCACGCCGTCGTGGCGGTGGAAGGCATGGTCGAAATTGTCGTCGGGATCGAATTCGTCGTGCGCGGCCATCGGTTGGTCTCTTGGTCAGGTCTGCAGGATACGTTGACCGCGGGCGGCTGCGGCAGCGCCTGCCCGTGGATTGCATGCCCGTAGAATGGGCCACCGTCGATCCGGCCCCTGGCCAGGACTGCCATGGCCGCCAACGCCACGATTCTCAAAGCCGAGTTGCAGGTCACCGACCTCGATCGCCATTACTATGCCAGCCACGCGCTGACCCTGGCCCAGCATCCGTCGGAAACCGATACGCGCCTGCTGGTGCGCCTGCTGGCATTCGCGCTGCACGCCGATGATCGGCTGGAATTCGGCCGTGGCCTCAGCGACGAGGACGAGCCCGCCCTTTGGCGGCGTGACTACACCGGCGCGATCGAGCAGTGGATCGAACTCGGCCAGCCCGATGAAACCCGCGTGCGCAAAGCCAGCGCACGCGCGCAGCAGGTGGTCGTGGTCGGTTATGGCGGACAGGCCGCCGAATCATGGTGGAAGCGCAATGCCGGCGCGCTGGGTCGGCTGCGCAACCTCACCGTGCTGGAATTCGATGACGCCGGGATTGCCGATGCCATCGACATGCTTGGTCGTGGCATGCGCGTGACCGCGATGATCCAGGACGGCGAATTGCAACTGATGGATGCCGATCGCAGTGTGACCTTGCGGCCGCTGGTGCGGATGCGGGACGGCGCCGTCACCCCTGCCTGAGCGCGGGACTCAGATCCGGTACGCCACCGTCTTCATCAATTTCGATGCCGCCGCCATCAGGCTCGGGATCGGTGCCGGCAACACTTTCGCACCTGCAGCTTGCGCATGTTCGGCATGGCGCGCCTCGTCGGCCTGCATCACCCGCAGGATCGCCCGGCTACGCTGGTCGGCTTCCGGCAGGGACTGCAGATGCTCGCCGATGTGGGCTTCGACCTGGCGCTCGGTCTCCACCACGAAACCCAGGTTCCAGCCATCGCCACGCAGGCCAGCGAGCGCACCGATCGCGTAGCTGCCGGCATACCACAGTGGATTGAGCAGGCTCGGCCGGCTGTCCAGCTCGCGCAGGCGGTCGCCGCACCAGGCCAAATGGTCGGTTTCCTCCTGTGCGGCGGCCAGCAGCTGGCCGCGCGTGGCGGGATCGCGGGCGACCGCGGCCTGACCCACATACAAGGCCTGAGCGCAGATTTCGCCGACATGGTTGATCCGCATCAGGCCGGCGGCGTGGCGGCGTTCGGTATCGTCCAGGACCACGTCGGCCTCGGCGCGGCCGGGATTGGCGCGCTCGGCGCGCACGCCGCCCAGTACCGTGGAAAGCGCATTCTGCGCCGAGTCCAGCAGGCGGTCGATTGGCCCCAGCGTGCGTTGGGTGGTCATGCACCCATTCTAGGCAGCCCGAGGCCGGGTTGCACGGTGAAGTTGCGCGAGGGCATGGCGCGGGCTATCATTCCGCTTCTGTCTCGCCCGTATTACTTCCAGGATCGGCTTTCACAAGATTGCTTTCTGAAATCGGCGTGGCACACCACAACGCGAGGCAACGTTCCGTCCGCATCACGCCGGTATACGGAATCAGCCCGACCATGCACCCCTGTAGAAGAGTTCACATGAAGACTTTCATCGCCAAGAACGAGACCGTCCAGCGCGACTGGTACGTCGTTGACGCCGAGGGCAAGACCCTTGGTCGTCTGGCCGCAGCACTGGCCTACCGCCTGCGCGGCAAGCACAAGCCCGTTTTCACCACCCACGTCGACTGTGGTGATTACCTCGTCGTGATCAACGCCGAGAAGATCGTGGTGACCGGCAAGAAGCTCCAGGACAAGCTGTACCACCGGTTCACCGGTTACGTCGGCAACCTGAAGACCGAGAACCTGGCACAGGCGCTGGATCGCCACCCGGAACGCGTGATCGAGATCGCGGTCAAGGGCATGTTGCCGAAGAACACCCTGGGCCGCGCGATGTACCGCAAGCTCAAGGTGTACAAAGGTTCCGAACATCCGCACGCGGCGCAGCAGCCGCAGCAGCTGGACATCATCTGATCATGGCTATCTCCCAGAATTACGGCACCGGCCGCCGCAAGTCCTCCATCGCCCGCGTGTTCCTGCGCAAGGGGTCTGGCTCCATCACTGTCAACGACCGTCCGCTGGACGAGATTTTCGGCCGTGAAACCGCGCGAATGATCGTGCGTCAGCCGCTGACGTTGACCAACC
>JBBSTP010000110.1:0-7141 GCA_038235795.1 Lysobacterales bacterium
CAAGCAGGTGCATCGCGCCCGTTTGGCGGTCGCGCATCACGTCCACGCGGCCCCAGCCGCTGCAGCCGACGGCGCGGAACGCAGCCAGCGCGATGCGGCGGATCTCGTCTTCGTCTGCGCCTTGCACGCCGGGACACAGATACTGGGTATCGTCGGCCACGTACTTGGCGTTGTAGTCGTACCACTCGCCCTTGGGCACGATGCGGATCGAAGGCAGCGCGACATCGCCAAGGATGCCGACGGTCAGTTCGTCGCCGACGATCATCTGCTCCATCAGCATCTCGCCGCCGTAGTCGCGGGCGACGCGGATGGCATCGTCGATGTCGGCTTCGTCAGTCACCCGCGCAACGCCGACACTGGAGCCCTCGCTGGAAGGCTTCAGGAACACGGGCAGGCCGAGTTCAAGTGCTGCGTCGCGCACATTGGAGCTATCGATCAAGCGCACGAAGCGCGGCGTCGGCAGGCCCATGCTCATCCACACCTGCTTGGTGCGGATCTTGTCCATCGCCAGCGCCGTGCCGAGCACGCCGGAACCGGTGCAAGGCACTTCAAATGCTTCGAGCAACCCCTGCAGCACACCGTCTTCGCCGCCGCCCTTGTTGCCGTGCAGGATGTTGAACACACGTTCGAACTTCCCGTGCACCAGCGCATCCACCAGCGACGGAATACCGTCAACCGCATGGGCGTCGACGCCACGTGCCTGCAATGCATCCAATACATTCCGCCCGGAATCCAGCGAAACCTGACGCTCGGCGCTGCTGCCGCCCATCAACACCGCGACGCGCCCGAACACATTCGGATCGGTCGTACGCAATGGCGGGAACAAGCTGTCGTTCATGCCGCTCACCGCGCGAGGTCCTGCAAGCCAACGCGGGCCAGCGATTGCGCAACATGACCGATGTCGCCCGCACCCATCATCAACAGCAGGTCGCCATCGCGCAGCACGCCGGCCAGCGCATCGGGCAGCTCATCCGCGCTGCCCACCACTACAGGATCGACGCGGCCACGGGTGCGTATCGAACGCGCCAGTGATTTGGCATCGGCACCCGCAATGGGCGCTTCGCCGGCCGGGTAGACCTCGGTCAGGACCAATGCATCGACAGTCGATAGCACCGCCGCGAATTCGTCGAACAGATCGCGGGTACGCGAGTAACGATGCGGCTGGAACGCCACCACCAGGCGACGTTCGCCCCAGCCGCCACGTGCGGCCTCGAACACCGCCTCCAATTCCTTCGGGTGATGGCCGTAGTCGTCGACAAGGATCGCGTCGCCACCACCGGCCAGCGACAGCTTCGCCAGCTGATTGAAGCGACGGCCAATCCCGGCGAAGTTCTCCAGCGCGCGTGCGATCGCATCGTTGGACACGCCCAGCTGCCAGCCCACCGCCGCTGCGGCAAGTGCGTTCTGTACGTTATGCCGGCCAGGCAGCGCCAGGGTCACCGCGGTGCGCGTGCCATCTGGCAGGCACAGGGTGAAGTGCATGCGCGCGCCCTGCTGGGTGACGTCTTCGGCACGCAGGTCGGCCTCGCTTGCGAACCCGTAGGTCACCACGTGGCGCGGGGTGGCTTCGGCGAGCGCGGCGACTTCGGCGTCGTCGATGCACAGCACGGCCAAGCCATAGAACGGCAGGCGGTGCAGGAATTCGGAGAACGCCTGCTTGACCCGTTCGAAATCGCCACCGTAGTTTTCAAGATGGTCGGCATCGATATTGGTGACGATGGCCACCGCCGGGTTCAGGCGCAGGAAGCTGCCGTCACTTTCGTCGGCTTCGGCGACCAGCCACTTGCCGCTGCCCAGCCGCGCATTGGCGCCGGCGGCGAGCAACTGCCCGCCGATGACGAAGGTCGGGTCCATCCCGCCTTCGGCCAGCACGCTGGCCAGCAGCGAGGTGGTGGTGGTCTTGCCGTGGGTGCCGGCCACCGCGATGCCGTGGCGGAAGCGCATGAGCTCAGCCAGCATGTCCGCGCGCGGCACCACCGGGATGCGTTGCGCGCGCGCTTCAATCAGTTCCGGGTTGTCCGGCTTGATTGCGCTGGACACGACCACACAATCGGCGTCCAGTACGTTGGCCGCCGCGTGGCCCTTGCACACGGTGATGCCGAGGCCGGCAAGCCGGCGCGTGACCGCGTTGTCGGCGCTGTCCGAGCCGCTGACCTGGTAGCCGAGCGTGCACAGCACCTCCGCAATACCGCTCATGCCGACGCCGCCGATGCCAACGAAATGCACGCGCGGGAAGGCCTTGGCGATGTCTCCGATCTGCTGCAGGCGCAGGCTGTGCACGGACATCAGGCAGCCCTCCGGACCGAGGCTGCAATCGTGTCGAGCACCGCGTCAGCGACGCGTTCGGCGGCATCCGGCTTGGCGAGTGCGCGCGCCGCTTCGGCCATCGCCAAGCGCTTGTCTGGATCGCCGGCCAGTTCAGCTAGTAATACACCCAAGCGCACGACCAGTTGATCGTCCTGCTTGAGCAGGATCGCGGCGCCACGCTCGACCAGGTATTCGGCGTTGCGGGTCTGGTGGTCGTCCACCGCCTGCGGGAACGGCACCAGCACGCTGCCGACGCCGACCGCGCACAGTTCGGCCAGGGTCAGCGCGCCGGCGCGGCAGACCACCAGGTCGGCCCAGGCGTAGGCGCCGGCCATGTCGGCAATGAAGGGCTCCACGCGCGCATGGACGCCGGCATCGGCATAGGCCTTGCGCGCTTCGTCGAGCATTTTTTCGCCGCACTGGTGGACGATTTCCAGCGGCACGCCGAGCGTGGCGGCGGCTTGCGGCACCGCATTGTTCAACGCGCGCGCGCCCTGGCTGCCTCCCAGCACCAGCAGCCGCAGTGCCCCGCCATGATGAAGGTCGCGCTCGGCTGGCGCGACGACGGACGCAATTACCTCGCGCACCGGGTTGCCGACCACCTGCTCATGCGCAAACGTCTGCGGGAAACCCGTCATCACCACCCGCGCGACTTTCGCCAGCACCTTGTTGGTCAGGCCGGCGGCGCGGTTCTGTTCGTGAACCAGCAGGGGAATGCCGGCGATGCGCGCGGCGATCCCGCCCGGGCCGGCTGCGTAACCACCGAAGCTGACCACCGCCGCAGGCCGTCGATCGCGCAGCACGCGCGCGGCATCACGCACCGCGCGCAGCACGCGCAACGGCGCGGTCAGTAGCGCGACCGCGCCTTTCCCGCGCAGACCCTTGACCGCGATGGTGTCGATGGTGATGTCGTGCGGCGGCACCAGCCGCGTTTCCATGCCGCCATCGGCGCCCAGCCAGCCCACCCGCAGCCCGCGCGCGCGCAGCGCATGCGCGACCGCCAGGCCGGGGAAAATGTGGCCGCCGGTGCCCCCGGCGAGGATCATGACCATGGGCGCCTGCGTGCTCAACGTTGCCTCCGCAGCGCCGCCAGTGCATCCACCACTTCGCGCGAACCCAGACTCGGCTCGACCCGCTGGCGCAGGCGGCTGGTGCCACGCGGCGGCGCATCGCTGGCCTGGAGCGGTGGTTGCGAGGTCGCCGGCGGGCTGCCCTGCGACGCGCCACTGGCCACGCCGCGCAACTTCGCCACCTGGCGGGCGGCACGTTCGTACTCGTAGGACACGCGCAGCAACAGGCCGAGCGCCGCACAGGTCATCAGCACGCTGGAGCCTCCCGAGGAAATCAGCGGCAGGGTCAGCCCCTTGGTCGGCAACAAGCCCAGGTTCACGCCCATCGAGACGAGGCTTTGCAGCGCCATCCACAGCGCGATGCCGAAGGCGCAATAGCCGGCGAAGTGTCGGCGCATTTCCACGCACTTCAGGCCGAGCCAGAAGGCGCGTCCGGCGAGCAGTGCGTACAGGCCGACCACCAGACACACGCCTGCGAACCCGAGCTCTTCGGAAATCACCGAAAAGATGAAGTCGGTATGCGCTTCGGGCAGGTAGGACAGCTTCTGCACCGAAGCTCCCAGGCCAACACCGATCCACTCACCGCGACCAATCGCCATGAGCGCATTGCTCAGCTGGTAGCCGGCGCCGAGCTGGTCTTGCCACGGGTCCATGAACGATGTGACGCGGCGCATGCGGTACGGTTCGAACACCACCAGCGCCACCAGCGCCGGTACCAGCAGCACGATCGGCAGCATGATCCGCCGGATTGGCGCGCCACCCAGCAGCAGCATGCAGGTGGTGATGCCCAGGAGCAGCACTGACGACCCGAAGTCCGGTTGCAGCAGCAACAGGATGACCACCATGCCGACCACGCCCACCGGCTTGAGCATGCCCATCAAGGTAACCGCCACATCCTCGCTGAAACGCTTGAGGTAGCTGGCCAGCCAGACGATATAAAGCAGCTTGACCGCTTCGACCACCTGGAACTTCGAGATGCCCAGGTTGATCCATCGACGCGCGCCATTCACCGAGCTGCCGATCCCGGGCACGAACACCATCAGCAACAGTGCAAAGCAGGCCAGCAGGAGCAACTGGCTGCGCTGTTCGATGAACTTGAGCTCGGTGCGCATCAACAGCCCCGCCAGCACCAGGCCGCCGGCCAGGAACATCACGTGGCGGATCAGGAAGTACCAGGGCCCGACATCCATTCCAGCACCTGCCACCGCCGCCGAACCCACCATCACCACGCCCATGCAGGCCAGCACGACGCAGCAACCGAGCAGCCATGGATCGAAGCGCCCGTCGATGTCGTCCACGCGCGTGGCCTGGCGACTGCTGCTGTAACCGCTGGCGACGATGCTCATCTCAGCGCACCTTCAACGTGGCCAGCCCGACCAGCACCAGCACCACCGAGATGATCCAGAAGCGCACGATCACGCGTGGTTCGGGCCAGCCCTTGAGCTCGAAGTGATGGTGGATCGGCGCCATCCGGAACACGCGCTTGCCGGTCAGCTTGAAGCTGGCGACCTGGATCATCACCGACAGGGTTTCGATCACGAAGATCCCACCCATGATCACCAGTACGAGCTCCTGGCGGACGATCACCGCGATCGTGCCCAGCACCGCGCCAAGTGCCAACGCGCCGATGTCGCCCATGAACACCATCGCCGGATAGGTGTTGAACCAGAGGAAGCCCAGCCCCGCTCCGGCGATCGCCGCGCAGAACACCACGAGTTCACCCGCGCCGGGCACGCGCGGAATTTGCAGGTACTCGGCGAACACCGCGTTGCCCGAGGCATACGCGAACACGCCCAGTGCACAGGCGACCAACACCGTCGGCATGATTGCCAGGCCGTCAAGGCCATCGGTCAGGTTAACGGCGTTGGAGAACCCGACGATCCAGAAATAGGCGATCGTGACAAACCCAATACCGGCCAGTGGCAACGCGACCGACTTGAAGAACGGCACGTAGAAGGTGGTTGCCGTCGGCACGTCGGCGTAGGCATACAGGTAGATGCCGGCGGCCAGGCCAAGGATCGACTGCAATGCGTACTTCGTGCGCGAACGCATGCCGTTGGGATCGCGCCTGACGATCTTGATCCAGTCGTCCCACCAGCCAACCGCGCCGAAACCCAGCATCACCGCCAGCACCACCCACACGTATTTGTTGCGCAGGTCCGCCCACAGCAGCACCGATGCGGCAATGGTGATCAGGATCAGCGCGCCGCCCATGGTCGGGGTGCCGGCCTTGGAGAAATGCGATTGCGGTCCGTCGCTGCGGATCGGCTGGCCGCCCTTGAGCGTGGCCAGTTTGCGGATCGTTGCCGGCCCCCACCACAACGACAGCGCCAGCGCAGTCAGCGCGCCGAGGATGGCGCGGAAGGTCAGGTAGTTGAACAGGCCGAATACGCTTTGCAACTGTTCCAGCCAGCGCGCGACTTCAAGAAGCATTGGCTTCTCCGTTGGCAATGTCGGGCGTCGCCGGCGCATCGGCGGATGCGTCGTGTTGCAACACCTGCTTGACGATGCGATCCATCGCGCTGCCACGCGAACCCTTGACCAGCACGTGCGTGCGCGAGCCCATTTCATTGATCAGTGCAGCGGCGAGCGCGGCATGCGTGTCGAAGTGGCGGGCGCCGTCGCCAAAGCCCTGCACGGCGGAAGCACTGAGCGGCCCGCATGCGTACAGGCGCGCGATGCCGGCAGCCTTGGCGCGCTGCCCGGCCTGCCGGTGCAATGCCAACTCATCGGCGCCCAGTTCGCGCATGTCGCCCAGCACCAGCCACGCCTGAGCACCGCCGTTCGCAGAAACCGTCGCGGCCAGCGCCTCGATCGCCGCATCCAGCGAACCCGGATTGGCGTTGTAGCTGTCGTCGATCAAGACCGCGCCGCTGCGCAGGCGATGGCTGACCTGGCGGCCGGCCACCGGCTGCACGGCGTCCAGGCCGCCGCGGACCTGCTGCAGGCTGGCGCCGGCGGCGAGCGCCATGCTGGCGGCAGCCAATGCATTGCGGACGTTGTGGCGGCCCGGCATCGACAGGGTGACGGAGATTTCGCCGTCAGGCGTCGTCAACACGAAGCGGCTGCGATCGCTGTCGAGCTGGATATCGCGCGCGGAGATTTCAGCGCTGGCATCCAGGCCAAAACGCAGGACGCGGTGGCCGTCGGCGCGATCAAGGAAATAGGGCGCGAACGCGTCGTCGGCGTTGACCACCGCGATGCCACCAGTGGGCAGCGCGTCATAGATCGCGGCCTTGGTGTCAGCCACGCCCAGCAGGCTGCCCAGCCGCTCCAGGTGCGCGGCCGCGATGTTGTTGACCAGCGCAATATCGGGGGGCGCGATGTCGGTCAGGTAGGCGATGTCGCCGGGCTTGCCGGCGCCCATTTCGTAGATCGTGAAGGCCGCGTCGTCCGGCGCATCGATCACCGCCAGCGGCAGGCCGATCTGGTTGTTTCGGTTGCCGGGATTCGAATAGGTCTTGCCGCAGCGCTCCAGGATCGACACCAGCATCGCCTTGACGCTGGTCTTGCCATTGCTGCCGGTGATGGCCAACACCTTGGTTGCGCGCCCGGCCTGCATCGCCGCGGCAAGCGCGCCCAACGCACGCTCGGTGTCGTCCACCAGAACCTGCGGAATGTCGATGTCGACGAGGCGGGAGACCAGCGCCGCCATGCTGCCGCCTGCTGCTGCGGCAACGACATGATCATGGCCGTCAAAGTGCTCGCCCTTGAGTGCGACGAAGAGCGTGCCCCCACCCGCTCGCGCGATGCGCTCGCTTCCC
>JBBSTP010000111.1:0-7119 GCA_038235795.1 Lysobacterales bacterium
CAGAACGGGAGGCAGGCTTTACCATCTGACATGGGAACGGTGGTTTCCTGGTTGGATGTCTGTTCGCACAAACATCTTCACCCGGATCCACCGTTCCTTTTTAGCTTCTTCCCCGGACTTACGTGAAGAACCAATAAAAAGCCCCGCAAGCCAGGGGAGGGCTGCGGGGCCGGGGAGTTCAGGTAGGGGAAGACCTGGACTCCAGGTGATCACACCAGGGGAGGGGTAGTGATCGGCGACAGACGTTGCATCTGTCGCGAGTGATATGACCACTTCCCCCATTGAGAGTTCGTGAAGATTGCAGTCAAAGATTCGGCAAATTCAGGAGGGATTCATTCGCAGAATCGCGTTCTGACAAAAGCCGCGCTGGAAGGCGGGTCTCCGCCCCCATTCAGGAAAATGGCCTCAGTGGGCCTGATCCCAGTTGTCGCCCACACCGGTATCGACCACCAGTGGCACCCGCAGCGCGGCGGCCGCGGCCATCCGCGCTGGCACCTCCTCCAGCAAAGTCGGCAGGAAGGCCTGGTCGACCTCGAACACCAGTTCATCGTGGACCTGCATCAGCATCAAGGCTTGCCCACCCTGCCCGGCCAGCCACCCATCGATATCGATCATCGCGCGCTTGATGATGTCGGCGGCGGTGCCCTGCATCGGCGCATTGATCGCAGCGCGCTCAGCGCCGGCACGCTGGGCGGCGTTGCGCGAGTGGATGTAATCCAGCGTCAGACGGCGCCCGAATACGGTTTCCACGAAGCCCCGCTCACGGGCCTGCTGACGGGTGCGCTCCATGAAGTCGCGCACACCCGGATAGCGGCTGAAATACAGGGCGATGTAGTCCTGCGCCTCGCCGCGGGCGATCCCAAGCTGCCTGGCCAGGCCGAATGCGCTCATGCCGTACATCAGGCCGAAGTTGATCGCCTTGGCCGCGCGGCGCTCGTTGGCGGACACGTCATCAAGCGTCTTGCCGAAGACCTCAGCGGCGGTCGCCCGATGCACGTCGGCGCCACTTTCGAACGCGCGCAGCAATGCGGGATCCTCGGAAAGGTGCGCCATGATCCGCAATTCGATCTGCGAGTAGTCGCACGCGACCAGCTTGCGTCCGGGCGGCGCGACGAATGCGGTGCGGATGCGGCGGCCGTCGTCGCTGCGGATGGGAATGTTCTGCAGGTTGGGGTCGGACGATGACAGCCGTCCGGTCGCCGCGCCGGCCTGGTGATAGCTGGTATGCACGCGGCCGGTGGCTGGATTGATCATCTCCGGCAGCTTGTCCGTGTAGGTGCTGCGCAGCTTGGCCAGCCCGCGATACTCCAGGATGATCCGCGGCAGTTCGTGCTGGTCGGCGATCGCCTCCAGGGCTTCCTCATTGGTCGACGGCGCCCCGCCCGGCGTCTTCACCATCGCAGGTAATCTCAATTCGTCGAACAGCAGCGCGCCCAGCTGCTTGGGCGAATCCAGGTTGAAGCTGCGCCCGGCCAGCTCGGTCGCTTTCTGTTGCGCGGCCAGCATCCGCCGCGACAGATCGGCTGACTGCCGTCGCAACTCGGCGGCGTCGATCAGCACGCCGTTGGCTTCGATCCGCACCAGCACCGGGACCAGCGGCATCTCGATGTCGCGATAGATCGACAACAAGCCGGCGTCTGCCTCGAGCTGCGGCTTCAGCACCTGGTGCAGGCGCAGGGTGATGTCGGCGTCCTCGGCGGCGTACCGGGTGGCGTCGTCCAGCGCGACCTGGGCAAACCCGATCTGCTTGGCACCCTTGCCGGCCACGTCGGTGTACTTGATGGTCTGGTAGCCGAGGTGGCGCTGCGCCAGCGAATCCATGTCGTGGCGGGCAATCCCGGCATTGAGCACGAAGCTCTCCAGCAGGGTGTCGTCGGCGTAGCCAGCCACGTCGATGCCATGCCGGCGCAGCACGTGGATGTCGTACTTGCCGTGCTGGCCAAGCTTGCGTTTTCCGGCATCGGCAAGCGCCGGACGCAGTGCGTCCAGCACCGCCTCAGGCGACAGCTGTACCGCGCCGGGAATGTCATGCGCCAACGGGATGTAGCAGGCCTGGCCGCCTTCCACGCACAGGCTGATGCCGACCAGGTTGGCGCGCAGCGGATCCAGCGAATCGGTTTCACAATCGAAAGCGAATGCATCCGCGTCCTGCAGGCGCGTGACCCAGGCATCGAGCTGTTCGCTGGTGGTCACGCATTCGTACTCGCCGGGCATCGACAATGCCGGATCAAGATCCGTCGGTGCAGATGCGACAGGCGCGACGAAACCGCTGCCACGCGCCACGCCCGGGTCCTTCTCTGCAGTCGCGGCTGCGCCACCGCCATCGAGTTCCTTCAGCGCCTGGTTCAGGCCGTAACGCGCGTACAGGCCGCGCAGCGCATCAGCATTGCGTTCGCGCAGGTGCAGCTGGTCAGCGCCGTGCTGCAGCGGCACATCGATCCTGATCGTGGTCAGGGTGCGATTCAACGGCAAGCGGTGCATCACCGCACGCAGGTTCTCGCCGATCTTGCCGCCGATCTTGTCGGCATTGACGATCACACCGTCGAGGGTGTCGTATTCGGCCAGCCATTTGGCTGCGGTTTTCGGCCCGCACTTGTCGACGCCTGGAATGTTGTCGACCTTGTCGCCCATCAGCGCCAGGTAGTCGATGATCTGGTCGGCGCGCACACCGAATTTCTCGATCACCGCGGCATCTGAATCCAGCTTGCCGCCGCTCATGGTGTTGACCAGCGACACGCAAGCGCCATTCGCCGCGGCACGCACCAGTTGCGCCATGTCCTTGTCGCCGGTGGAGACGACCACATCGATGCCGGCCGCTGCACCCTGGACTGCCAGCGTACCGATGACGTCATCCGCTTCCACGCCATCCACGCGGATGATCGGGAACCCCAGCGCTTCCACAATCGCGATCATCGGCTCGACCTGCGCGCGCAGTTCATCCGGCATCGGCGGGCGGTTGGCCTTGTACGCGGGGTCGAGGTCGTCGCGGAACGTCCTGCCGGGTGCATCCAGCACGAACGCCGCGTACTCCGGCTGTTCTTTCAGGTGCGCGCGCAGCATGTTGACCACGCCAAACAACGCGCCGGTCGGTTCGCCGGCGGCATTGGTCAGCGGCGGCAGCGCGTGGAAGGCGCGATACAGGTACGAGGATCCATCGATCAGGACAAGTGTCGGCATGCCCGGATTCTACGCCGCCGACACAGGGCCTCCGGCATACTGCAGTCCCGCTCCGGAGGCCGCCATGCGCATCGCCAGCACCTTGTTATCCACCCTGTCCGCTGCGCTGCTGCTCACCGCCTGCGCCAGCGATCCCAGTGCCGCCTTGCCCCGGGACGCGGTGCCGGTGACGCGCACCGAAGCCAATGGCGACGTGATCACCGAGTACCGCGTGGCGGGCAGGTTGACGATGGTCAAGGTCGTGCCGGTGCGCGGGCCGACCTATTACGTCCAGGATCGCGACGGCGACGGCAAACTGGACTGGGAAACGGGCGAGGCGCCGATGACTTACTTCAAACTTTATAGCTGGTAGCGCGTTGGCCTTTCAGCCTTGATCCCACGCCGCCGTTTTAAGACTCACGACCCGGCCGAAAGATGAGTCTTCCGAGCCTGGCGTGGCTTCCTTTGTCGTCTGCTTCGCCGCTAGGCAGCGGTGGCCCGGACCAAGAAGCACGCCGGCGGCGTCGGGGTCCAGGACCGCGTAGGTTTCGCGCTCGATATCGGCAAGTACCTGCAGCCAGGTACCCTTGCACAGGCTATCTGCGACATTGATTTCCCCGCAGTGGGTCAGGGTTTCAAATCGGAAACGGCATTTCAAGGACGGCTGGAATACTTCAGGAACCAGTACGTAGCGGCCGTCAGGCACGCGGTAGATCGTGATATCCATCGTGCGAACCCCAGGGCAGCCCTCAAGACCAGGCCATCAATTCTGTTCTCTGGCGCATTGCGCGTGCAACTGGTTCTTGTTCACTTTTGTGAAACCGGGATGTCTGGACCACGTACCCGCAAGGTCAGCCCCTTCAGGAAATTACGCAGCAGCTGGTCGCCGCACAGGCGGAAATTCTTGTGCCCGGGCTGGCGGAACAACGCGCTGAGTTCCGGCTTGGAGACAGGAAAGCCGGCTGCATGGAAGATGTCGTGCATGTCGACGTCCTTGAGTTCGAAGGCGACCCGCAGCTTCTTCAGCACCACGTTGTTGTTGACCCGCTTCTCGACCGGTCGCGGTGGCAGTCGTTCGTCCGTGCCGCGGTAGTACAGGACCAGCCCGTCAAGGAAATGCGCGAGCACCACGTCGCGGCATTCTACGAAACCGTCCTCGTCTTCCTTTTTCAGGAATCCATCCAGCTGCTCCTTGTCGATGCTGTAGTCCGGATCCGGCAGGCTGATGAGTTCTATCAGCTTGTTGTCGCTCAAGTCGAGCATGTAACGGATGCTGCGCAGGACATCGTTGTTGATCATGTGGAGTCCGAGGCTGAAAGTTTGAGAAAGGCGCGCGTGAGCGCGCTCACGCAGGTAGCAGGTTGGCGTAGGCCAGCACCAGCCATTTCGATCCGACCTCGTCGAAGTTGACCTGGATCCGCGCGTGGTTGCCGCTCCCTTCGACATCGGTGACCAGGCCGGCACCGAAACTGGGATGGCGCACACTGGTGCCGAGGCGGATCGCCGGCAGTTCGATCGCTGCATGACCGGTATTGCGTGGCGATTGGCGGATGCCGCCCTGCATCGCGCCGCCCCGGGTCAGGTACGCACCGCGCGCGAGCTGCGGCTTGGCGCGGATCTCGCGCAGCAGCGCTTTGGGTATTTCGCGCAAGAAACGCGAGGGCATGCCGTACATGTCGCTGCCGTGGATGCGCCGGGTTTCCGCATGGCTGAGCACCAGTTGCTGGCGCGCGCGGGTGATGCCGACGTAAGCCAGTCGGCGTTCCTCGGCCATGCGCCCGCTTTCCTCCGCAGACTTCGCGTTCGGGAACAGGCCTTCCTCCATCCCGGCCAGGAACACCAGCGGGAACTCCAGTCCCTTCGCGCTGTGCAAGGTCATCAACTGCACGCCATCGGCGCCGACCTGGGCCTGGCCTTCGCCGGCTTCCAGCGAGGCATAGCTGAGGAAGGCGACCAGCTCGCTCATCTGCGCGCCGTCTTCGTCGTCGCCGCGGCTGAAGCGCGAAGCCACGGAGACCAGTTCATCGAGGTTATCGGTACGCGAATCCAGCTGCCCGCGTGATTCATTTTCGTAATGCGTGCGCAGCCCGCTGCGCACAAGCACATGGTCGATTTTTTCCGGCAGGGTCATGTCCGTGGTTTCCGCGGCCAGCCCGTCGATCAGCGCCATGAACGCCGCGACCGCATTGCGCGCGCGCCCGGCCAAGCCGTTGCCGGTGACCAGCAGCGCGGTGGCCGCCCACAGGGACGAGGCCTGCATCCGCGCCACGCTGCGCAGTTCGTCAAGCGTGCGCCCGCCGATGCCGCGCGTGGGCGTGTTGACCGCGCGCTCGAACGCGGCGTCGTCGTCGCGATTGGTGGCCAGGCGCAGGTAAGCCAGCGTGTCCTTGATCTCGGCGCGCTCGAAGAAGCGCATGCCGCCGTAGACGCGATACGGGATCTGCGTTGCCAGCAGCGCTTCCTCGAATGCGCGCGACTGCGCATTGCTGCGATACAGGATCGCGGCATCGCCGTAGCTGCCACCTTCGCGCACCCACTGTGCAATGCGCTCGACCGCGTAGCGCGCTTCGTCGATCTCGTTGTAGGCGGCGTACAGGTCGATCGCATCGCCCTCGCCGGCATCGGTCCACAGCTGCTTGCCGAGGCGGTCGTCGTTGTGCGCGATCACAGCGTTCGCGGCGCCGAGGATATTGGCGCTGGAGCGGTAGTTCTGCTCCAGCTTCAAGGTGACCGCGCCCGGATAGTCGCGCAGGAATCGCTGCACGTTCTCGACCTTGGCGCCGCGCCAGCCGTAGATCGCCTGGTCGTCATCGCCGACCACGAAGACTTGGCCGCCGCCTCCATCAGGATTGGCACCGGCGAGCAGGCGCACGAAGCCGTACTGGATCGCGTTGGTGTCCTGGAATTCGTCGACCAGCAGCTGGCCGAAGCGGTGCCGATAGTGCGCGAGCAGGGCCGGCGTGTCGCGCAGCACTTCGTGCGCACGCAGCAGCAGTTCGGCGAAGTCGACCAGGCCGGAGCGCTCACAACGCAGCTGGTATTCGGTGTACGCGCGCAGCATCACGCTGCCCCACTCGTCACCTTCGGGCTGGATGTGCTGCGGACGCCGGCCTTCGTCCTTCTGCGCGTTGATCCACCACGCGATCTGCCGCGGCGGAAAACGCGCCTCGTCGATCTCGAGCTGCTTCACCACCCGTTTGACCAGGCGCTGCTGGTCGTCGCTGTCGAGCACCTGGAAGCTTTCCGGCAACTTGGCGTCCTGCCAGTGCAGGCGCAGCAACCGGTGCGCGATGCCGTGGAAGGTGCCGACCCACATCCCCCGCGGCTCGCCGCCCAGCTGCGCGGCGATGCGCGCGCGCATCTCGCCTGCGGCCTTGTTGGTGAAGGTAACCGCAACGATGCCGTGCATCGGCACCCCGAACACCTCGTGCAGCCAGGCGATGCGGTGGGTGAGCACGCGCGTCTTGCCGGAGCCGGCGCCGGCCAGCACCAGGTAGTGACCGGGCGCGGCAGAGACGGCTTCGCGCTGGGCCGGGTTCAGCCCATCAAGCAGGTGGGAAACATCCATTGCGGGATTCTACCGGCGCGCACCACGCTTGGCCCCGGCATGCAAGGGTGCCGAGGTCCGGGTGTATGCGCAGCGGCATTTCGAGCCGCGTAGCGAATACCCGGCCCTCGTCCCCGGTCAACGCACGTGCTGCTCGCGCTTGCTGCTGCTGCCGGTCATCACCTTGTCGGTCCAGGCGATGCCCAATGCCGACAGGATGAAGATGGTGTGGATGATGGTCTGCCACATCACCCCAGTCATGGTCACCTTGGCGCAGGTGTTGCCGGTGTAGGCGGCGGCCAGCGCATCCTGCGCCGCGGCGAAGGCGCCCGGCGTGCCGCACAGCGGCATGCCGCCAAGCGTGCCTGCCTCGATGAAGGTCTTGAGCAGGTGGATCGAAGAAATACCAATGATCG
>JBBSTP010000112.1:0-7019 GCA_038235795.1 Lysobacterales bacterium
CGGCCCGCGCCTTGCAGGCAGCGAGGCCGATGCGCGCGCCGTCGCGTGGGCAGTGGCCAAGTTCAAGGCGCTCGGCTATGACAAGGTGTGGACCGAGCCGGTCACGTTCCCGAAGTGGGTGCGCCGCAGCGAACACGGGCAAGTGCTGGGCGCCAGCGCGCAGAACCTGGTGCTGACCGCACTCGGCGGCAGCATCGGTGGCACGGTCGAGGGCGAAGTGGTGCGCTTCCCCGACCTGGCCGCGCTGCAGGCGGCGCCGGACGGATCGCTGAAAGGCAAGATCGCCTTCGTCGATTACCAGATGCAGCGCAAGCAGGATGGCAGCGACTATCGCAACGGTGGCGGCATCCGCGGCGGCGGACCTTCAGTCGCAATCCAGAAAGGCGCATCGGCTTTCCTGATGCGCTCGGCCGGCACCGATATGTCGCGTGCCGCGCACACCGGCAACACCCGCTACGCGCCCGGGCTCACGCAGATCCCGGCGGCCGCGCTATCGACGATCGATGCGGCGCAGCTCGCGCGCCTGGTCGCGCTTGGCCCGACCCGCGTGCGGCTGGCGCTGGACGTCGGCTTCGATGGCGAATACACCTCGCAGAATGTCATCGGCGAAATCACCGGCAGCACCAAGCCCGATGAAATCGTATTGCTCGGCGGCCACCTGGATTCCTGGGATCTTGGCACCGGCGCGATCGATGATGCCGCCGGCATCGCCATCAGCATGGCCACCGGCGCCCTGCTCAAGCCGATGAAGCCGCGCCGCAGCATTCGCGTGGTCGCATTCGCCAACGAGGAACAGGGCTTGTTCGGCGGACGCGCGTATGCAGAGAAACATGCGGGTGAAGTGCTCAAACATGTGATTGCGGCGGAAAGCGATTTCGGCGCGGGCCGGATCTACAAGTTCGACAGCAGCGCAGCCGGACTCCAACCACAGGCGATGGCGCAGATCTCGAGCGCACTGGCGCCGCTGGGCATCGAGTGGAAGCCGGGTACCGGCGGCCCGGAATCGGACATTGGCGCGATGGCGCAGCGCGGCATGGCGTGGGCATCGCTGTCGCATGACGGTACCCATTATTTCGACCTGCACCACAACGCCGAGGACACCCTGGACAAGATCGATCCAAAGGACCTGGCGCAGAATGTCGCCGCCTACGTGGTGTTCACCTGGCTGGCAGCGCAGGCCGACGGCGAGTTCGGCAGCAAGCCGGGAGTGGTTGAGGTCAACGAACGCTGACTAATCGAGGCTGCCGGCCCAACGTGCCAGCAGTACCGCGGTCGCCGCCGACACGTTCAGGCTTTCGACCAGGCCACTGCCCAGAATCGAAAACGTGAGGTCGCAGGCGGCGGCGAGCTCGGCCGACATGCCCTCGCCTTCCGCGCCAAGCACATAGACCAGTCGCTGTGGCAGCGCTGCCTTGAACAGGTCGCTGCCGCCCCGGACCACGGTCGCGGCAAGCTGGAAACCGGCGCCATGCAGTTGCGCGATCGCGTTGTCGTCGCGGCCCAGGCGAACGAAGGGCACCGCTTCGGCGCCACCTTCGGCCACGCGCGCGGCGGCGCCCGACAGCGCCAGCGTCGAGTGCTTGGGCAACAACACCGCAGCCACGCCGAAGTGCGCGGCACTGCGCAGGATCGCGCCCAGGTTGTGCGGATTGCCCACGCCATCCAGCCACAGCGCGCATTGCGGGCCATCGGGCAGTTCGCGCAGCCAGCTCGTGAGTGGCCGCTGTTCCGCGCGCAGCACGTCGGCGACCACGCCCTCGTGATGGGCACTGGCAGCCAGTTTCTGCAGGTCGCCGTCTTCAACCACGCGATAGCCGACGCGATTGGCCACGCACCATTTCAGCAGCGGCTGCAGTTGCGGAATGCGTGCTTCCAGCAGGTACAGCTTGCGGATCGCCTGCGGCCGCCTGGAGAAGACCGCGGCAACTGCATTGAGGCCATGGATGCGCAGCTCGGCCTCGCGTCGTTCGCGCTGTGGCGATTGCGCCAGAGGCGGCTCGACCGCAGGCGGTCGCTCGCGACGCGGCGCAGGTTCCGGCGCCGGCACTCGGTCGCGGCGCGGGTGCGACTTCCAGGGTGAATCGCGATCAGTCATGTGCGGACACCACCGGCGTGCTCGCCTCCAGCGTCTCGAGTTCTTGCTTGAGCGCTTCGGGCGAATGCGTGAACGGCGCCAGCAACGAATAGAACGCCGGCACCACGAACAGGGACAGGAAGGTGGACACGGTAACCCCGAAGATGACGACAATACCAATCGTGCCGCGGCTCGCCGAGCCCGGGCCACCGGCCAACACCAGCGGCAGCGCGCCCATCACGGTGGCGATCGAGGTCATCAGGATCGGGCGCAGGCGGATTGTTGCCGATTCCACGATCGCCTGGTGCACGCTGCGGCCCTCGTCGCGCAACTGGTTGGCGAACTCCACGATCAGGATGCCGTTCTTGGCCGCCAGCCCGACCAGCATCACGATGCCGATCTGCGAAAAAAGATTGAGCGTGCCGCCGCTGATCCACAGTCCGATCAACGCACCCAGCACGCCCAGCGGTACGGTCAGCATGATCACCAGCGGATGCAGGAAGCTCTCGAACTGCGCGGCCAGCACCAGGTACACGATCAGCAGCGCCAGCGCAAAGGTCAGCAGCACTTCGCCGCCGGATTCCTGCAGCTCGCGCGACTCGCCCTTCCAGCTCACCTGCGCGTAATCGGGCAGCGCGGTTTCGACTTCATGCTGCGCCCACGCGACCGCATCGCCCAAGCGATAGCCCGGCGCCAGGCCGGCGGAAATGGTGATCGAGCGCAGGCGGTTGAAGCGGTTGTAGGAACCCGGCTCGGCGATTTCCTGCAGGCTCACCAGGTTCGACAACGGCACCAAATCGCCGTTGTCGCCGCGCACCTGGATCGCGCCAAGATCGGCGGTGGACGCACGCGCGTCGCGTGTTGCCTGCAGCACCACGTCATATTCCTCGCCGTCATCGACGAAGGTCGTCGTGCGGCGCCCACCCATCATGGTTTCCAGCGCTCTGCCGACAGCGCCGACTGAAACGCCGAGGTCCGATGCACGCGCGCGGTCGATCTTCACCCGCATCTGCGGACGGGTTTCCTTGTAGTCGGAATCGGGGCCAACCAGACCCGGATTCTGGTCGGCCTTGGCCAGGATGATGTCGCGCCACTTCGCCAGTTCGGCATAGTCGGGCCCGCCCAATACCAGCTGGAATGGCTGCCCGCGCGTGCGCACCAGGCCGCCGCCGACCTGGGTGCGTACGCGCACGCTGGTCATGCCGACGAACTTCTTCTGCAGCTCATCGGCGACTTCGACGGTGGACTGCGAGCGCTTGTTCCATGGCTGCAGGAAGATGCTGGCACGGCCCGTGTGCATGTCCTCGCTGGCCCCGAAACTGCCGGGAACGCGCGGGTTGGCGCGAATGATTGGTTTGTCGTCGCCGACCTCGGTTGCAAGGATCGCCTCGACCTTGTGCATCTGTTTGACGGTGTAGTCGAAGCCCGCGCCTTCCGGCCCGTCCATCGACAACTGGAACGAGCCACGGTCTTCCGCCGGCGCCAGTTCGCTCGGCAGCAGCTTGAACAGGAAGAACGAAGCCACCAGCGCGGCCAGCATCAATGCGCCGAACAACCAGATGCGATGCACGTGGCGATCCAGCACGCCGCGATAGCGCCCAGCCATCGCCTGGAATCTGCCGTTGAGCCATTCGCTGACGCGGTTGCCATGCACCGCATGGGGGCCGCTGTGTGGCCGCAGCAACTTGGAAGCCATCATCGGCGTCAGCGTCAGCGCGACCAGGGCCGAGATCGCCACCGCCGCGGCCAGCGCCACCGACAACTCGCGGAACAGGCGCCCGGTATTGCCCTGCAGGAAACCCACCGGCAGGAACACCGAGATCAGCACGGCTGTGGTCGCAATCACCGCGAAGGCGACCTGCCTGGTGCCGCGCTTGGCCGCAACCAGCGCGGGTTCGCCCAGGTCAACGCGACGCTGGATGTTCTCCACCACCACGATTGCGTCGTCCACCACCAGGCCGATGCTCAGCACCAGCGCGAGCAGGGTCAGCAGGTTGATCGAGAACCCGAACGCGTACAGCGCGATGAAGGCCGCCACCAGGCACACCGGCACGGTCACCGCCGGGATCAATGCCGCGCGCACGCTGCCCAGGAACAGCCAGATCACCAGCAACACCAGCACGATGGCTTCCAGCAAAGTCTCGTAGACACGCTCTACGGCGGCCTCGATGAACAAGGTACTGTCAAACGCAACATAGATGTCGGTGCCGTGCGGCAGGGTGGCACCGATGCGCTTGGCTTCGTCCTGCGCAGTGCGGGCAACATCCAGGCTGTTGGCGGTGGAGGTCTTGACGATGCCAAGTCCGATCGCCTGTTCACCGTTGCTGCGGTAGTAGGAGCGCCGCTCGACCGATTCCAGTGCCACCTTGGCGACGTCGCCGAGCGTGACCACGTAACCGTCGGCGCCCCTGGCAATCGGCATTTGCGCGAAGGCCTCGGCCGTTGTGTAGTCGCGGGCGACGCGCAGGATGAAATCGCGGTCGGCCGATTCGATGCGGCCGGCGCCCAGTTCCACGTTCTCGGAGCGCAGTGCTGCTTCCACGTCGCCGGCGGTCAGGCCGCGCGCCGCCAGCTGGTCGCCGTTCAACCACACCCGCATCGCGTAGCGCTGGCCGCCGCCCATGTAAACGCGTGCCACGCCCTCCAGGCTGGAGAAACGATCCACGACATAGCGGTTGGCGTAATCGGTGAGCTGCAGCGTGTCCATCGTGGACGAGCGCAGGTTGAACCAGATGATCGCGTCGGAATCGCTTTCGACTTTGCTGATTTCGGGCGCTTGCGCTTCATCCGGCATGCGGTCGGCGACCCGGCTGACCGCGTTGCGGATGTCGTTGGCGGCGGCTTCCACGTCGCGGCTGGCAAGGAACTCGATGCTGATGCCGGAGCTGCCATTCTGGCTGCGCGAATCGATCGTGTTGATGCCCTCGATCCCGGCCAGCGCGTCTTCCAGCGGCTGAGTGACGCGACTTTCGACCACGCTGGCCGACGCGCCCGGATAGTCGACCCGCACCGAGACAATCGGCGGGTCAATCGCCGGCAGTTCGCGCAAGGTGAGGCGAGTAAATGACATCACCCCGAGCACCACCAGCAGCAAACTCAGTACCGTGGCAAATACCGGCCGCTGGATCGAAATATCCGACAGGCGCATGGGCTCAGCCCGGCTTCTTTTCGGAAGTGGCTTCGCTGCCGGGCCTTTTGGTGGCCGGTTCTTCGTTGGCCGGCTTCTCGTTGGCCGGCTTCTCGTTGGCAATATCCTGCACGGTGGCGCCTGCGCGCAGCTTGCCGGTGCCTTCCACCACGATCCGATCGCCCGACGACAGGCCCGACACCACTTCAGCCATGCCGTCGCGACGCACACCAATTTTTACTTCCGCTTCGACGACCTTGCCATCGGCACCGACCCGCCAGACGAAGGTCTTGGCACCGACCTGGACGACCGCGATCTCCGGTAGCAGCAGCGCCTGTCGTGCCGAGCGATGCAGGCTGACCTCGACCAGCATGCCGGGGCGCAGGGCCTTGTCCGGGTTCGGAAAATCGGCGCGTACGGTGAGCGCACGGCTCGCCTCATCGATACGCGGATCAATGGCCGAGACCGTGCCCTCGAAACTGCGACCGGGCCAACTGGCACTGCTGCCGGTCACCTGCTGGCCGACGCCGGCCAATTCGAGATCGCTTTCAGGCAACGGGAAATCGACGTAGACGCGGGCGATGTCATCCAACGTGGCAATGGCCGTGCCCGGCGTCACCAGTGCGCCGGGGCTGACCTGGCGCAGGCCGAGCACGCCGGCGAACGGCGCCCGGATCACCCGGTCGCCGAGCTGCGCGCGGATCTGGGCGACGCGGGCGTTGGCAGCGTCGCGGGTTGCACGTTGGGCGTCCAGCGACGCCCGCGCGATCAGCTGCTGCGCGGCAAGGTCGGACTGGCGTCGGTACAGGCGCGCGGCTTCGGTGGCGGCGGCCTGCGCTTCGGCCAAGGATGCCTGCTGCTGCTGGCCCGACAAGGTCACCAAGTGCGCGCCACGCGCGACCGTGTCGCCACTGTCGAAATGCACCTGCTGCACGGTTTCGCTGACCTTGGCAGTGATCGTCACCGCTTCGCGCGCGCGGACCGTGCCGAGCGCATGCAGGCTGTCACTGAACTCTCGCGGCTGCACCACTTCGGTGGTCACCGGTACCGGCCGGTCCATGCCACGCGCACTGGGACCGGTGGCACCCTTGTCGTTGCCACAGGCAGTAAGGATCGCCAGCGACAGGCAGGCAAGGAAAAAATTGCGGATGCCAGGCAGCATGGCGCGACTCGTGCGAGGGGTCGCTGATTCTAGCGGTTGCAGGGTGACGCGCCCTGTGCCATCGGCTTGCCCGGCTGTACCTTCACCGTCGTCAACCAATCAGCTGCGACTGCGTTGCGGTCCTGTGCGAACGTCAGGTCCCGGACCACCACCAAAGCAGCGCCGCGAGTGCGATCAATACGAACAGCCAGCGCAGGCTGCCAGGCTTGTCGCCCATGACCACCGTTGGCGTGCGCTCGCGCGTACTGGCGAAGGACGACCTTGCCGGCTGCAGATGTCGCTTTGGCATCGCGGCGCCCATTGCCTCGGCCTGCTCTTTCGCCGCCTTCAGGGTCATGCCCGGATTCGCTTCGCGCAGGCGTTTCACCGCTTCAAGCAGGTTGCCTTGCTGCAACGCATTCCTGGCCGTCGCTGAAAGCTGCACCGCAGAATTCGTCGAGCCCTGCCTGGATTGCTGGACGGCCGTTGCTGGCGCCGCACGCAGGTTCTGCAGCAAGCCGGTCACGCCGCCCTGGCGCATCAGTGCGGCAATCGCCTGGGTGTCGCCGCGCGCCACGGCGTCCTTGAGCTGCTTCTGCAACGATTGGTCATTCGACATGCGTGTGCTCCCCAAGCGACCCGTGTCGAGCTTACCCTCGCCATCAACCGACATCATC
>JBBSTP010000113.1:0-7006 GCA_038235795.1 Lysobacterales bacterium
CATGGGCTATGCGATCGACTGGAGCCGCGAGTTCGCGACCTGCCAACCGGATTACTACGTGCATGAGCAGCGCATGTTCGTGCGCCTGCTGAAGAAGGGCGTGGCCTACCGCAAGAATAGCGTGGTGAACTGGGACCCGGTTGATCAGACCGTGCTGGCCAACGAGCAGGTGATCGACGGCCGCGGCTGGCGCACGGGCGCGCTGGTGGAGAAGCGCGAGATCCCGCAGTGGTTCCTGCGCATCACAGATTACGCGCAGCAATTGCTGGACGACCTGGACACGCTTCCCGGCTGGCCGGAATCGGTCAAGACCATGCAGCGCAACTGGATCGGCCGCAGCGAAGGTCTGGACATCCAGTTCAAGGTCGATGGCGAACATGTGCCGCTGGGCGTTTTCACAACGCGTCCGGACACGCTGATGGGCGTCACCTTCATCAGCATTGCCGGTGAACATCCGCTGGCGTTGAAGGCCGCCGAGGGCAATCCGGAACTCGCCGCATTCCTGATCGACCTCAAGCGCGGCGGCGTTTCCGAAGCCGAGCTTGAGACCCAGGAAAAGCGCGGCATGGCGACCGGGCTGTGGGCAATCCACCCGATCACCGGCGAAGACCTGCCGATCTACGTCGCCAACTTCGTGCTGATGGGCTACGGCACCGGCGCAGTGATGGCGGTGCCGGCGCACGACCAGCGCGACTGGGAATTCGCCAAGACCTACGGACTTCCGGTGAAACCGGTCATCGTGGATGCCGCGGTGCGCGATGCGCTGGAAGAGATCAACTCGCATGTCGCCCATCACGATGACCCGATGGCGGTCGCGCTGGGCGAACATGGTCCGATCGATGTCGTGGAGATTGATGCCGCGGTCGCGGTGGTGCGCGAGTACCTGCGCCGGATCGAGGAAGAGGGCGCGCAGACCGAGCGCGGTTGGCTGATCAATTCCGGCGACTACAACGGTATGGCCTTCGAGCAGGCGTTCGACGCGCTGGCATCGAGGCTCAAGGCCGAAGGCGCCGGCCAGCGCCGCGTCAATTTCCGCCTGCGTGACTGGGGCGTAAGCCGCCAGCGTTACTGGGGCTGCCCGATCCCGGTCATCCACTGCGCCGATTGCGGTGCGGTGCCGGTGCCTGAAGACCAGTTGCCGGTGGTGTTGCCCGAAGACGTGGCCGACGCCTTCGCGTCCGGCGCGGTGCATTCCCCGATCAAGTCGGACCCCGCATGGCGCACGACGACGTGCCCAAGTTGCGGCGGCGCGGCCGAGCGCGAAACCGACACTTTCGACACCTTCATGGAGTCGAGCTGGTACTACGCGCGCTATACCTCGCCGGGTGCCGATGACCAGGTCGATCAGCGCGCCAATTACTGGTTGCCCGTCGACCAGTACATCGGCGGCATCGAGCACGCGATCCTGCACCTGATGTATTTCCGCTTCTATCACAAGCTCCTGCGCGAGGCGGGCCTGGTCGACAGCGATGAACCGGCGACGCGCCTGCTGACCCAGGGCATGGTGATTGCCGACACCTACTATCGCGAGGACGAACACGGCGCCAGGGAATGGATCAACCCGGCCGATGTCGAACTGGACCATGACGAGCGCATGCGCACGACCGGCGCGCACTCTCTGCTGGATGGCGCGCCGGTGCTGATCGGCGGCACCGAAAAGATGTCGAAGTCCAAGAACAACGGCGTCGACCCGCAGGCGATGGTCGACAAGTACGGCGCTGATACGGTGCGCCTGTTCTCGATGTTCGCTGCGCCGCCGGAGCAGTCGCTGGAATGGAACGAGGCGGGCGTCGAAGGCATGTCACGCTTTCTGCGCCGGCTGTGGCGCGAAGTCCATGCGCACGCCGCGCAGCCGGACCATGCGGGCGTCGACCCGCAAATGCTGGATGCCGCGCAAAAGACGATGCGCCGGCATCTGCATGAGGCGATCCAGAAAGTCGGCGACGACTACGACCGTCGCCACAGTTTCAACACCGCCATTGCAGCGTTGATGGAGCTGGTCAACCATCTCGGCAAGTTCACAGGCATGAGCGACCAGGATCGTGCGATCCGGCACGAGGCCTTCGAGGCCATCGTCCTGCTGCTCAACCCGATCACTCCGCACATCAGCCATGCGTTGTGGCAGACGCTGGGTCATGCCGAGGAGCTGCTGGAGGACGTGGCGTTCCCGCAAGCCGACGCGGCGGCGCTGGTGCGCGATGCAGTGACGCTGGCGGTGCAGGTCAACGGCAAGCTGCGCGGCACGATAGACATCGCGCCCGATGCCAGCCGCGACGTGGCCGAGGCCGCGGCGCTGGCCGAACCCGGCGTGGCACGGTTCCTGGACGGTCAGACGGTGCGCAAGGTGATCGTGGTGCTCGGCAAGATTGTCAACATCGTGATCGGCTGAGTCGCCGCGTGTGGCACTCCGAACGGGCCCGTGATGAATATCCTCTCGCCAAACTTCACTCCGGCACCGTTTCCGGTCAGACTTCGGGCATGAAGTCACGACTTGTTGCCCTCGTCCTTGCCGCCGGCGTTTTGTCCGGCTGCGGTTTCCACCTGCGCAATGCGCTCAGCCTGCCGGCCAACCTTGGGCCGATCCGGGTGGTTGCCATCGATCCCTACAGCGACCTGGCCGAAAACCTGGCCGCGGGCCTGCAGCGCGCGGGTGCGCAGGCCGCCCCCGCGGACGCGACCCAGGGCATTGCCACGTTGCAGGTCATCTCCGAGCAATGGGCGGACACCCCGATCAGCCATGACCAGTTCGGCCGCGCGCAGGAGTTCTCGCTGCGCTACGCAGTGGTGTTCAGCATGCGCCGCGCCGATGACAGCGTGGTGGTGCCGCAGCAGGCGGTGGAACTGTCGCGCGATTACCTGGCGCCGGCGGTGGATTCCATCGGCAAAGCCAGCGAGCGTGAGTTGTTGGTGCGCGAGTTGCGCCGCGACATGGCGGCGGCGATCCTGCGTCGCGTGGATGCCGCCACCAAGCCGTTGGCGCCTGCGTCCGAATGAGGGCGGCAGGGTTCGCGTGATGCCATGGAGCTGACCCCGGACCGGATCGCAAGGCAATTGGCCGGCGAACCGCTGAAGCCGGCATGGCTGGTGGCGGGGCCGGAAACGCTGCTGGTGCTGGAAGCCGCGGACGAGATCCGCAAGGCAGCGCGCGCGCAGGGAATCGATGAGCGCGAGGTCCACGACATGGAAGGCAGTAGTCCCGACTGGGACGGGCTGTCGGCCTCGATCCATGCGCCAAGCCTGTTCGCCAATCGCCGCCTGGTCGAAGTGCGCCTGCCCACTGGCAAGCCGGGCGTCGCCGGTGCCAAGTTGATTGACGAGCTGTGCAAGGATTTGCCGACGGACGTCGTGCTGCTGGTGATCGCCAATGAATGGTCGACGTCTCATGGCGGCAAGTGGAGCCAGGCCATTGCCAGGATTGGACACGTGTGCATCGCGAAGCAGGTCAGGCCGCACGAACTCAACGGCTGGATCGAACGCCGGCTGCGCAGCCACGGCATCAAGGCGACCGCGGACGCGGCGGTGCGCCTGGCCCAGCGGGTCGAGGGCAACCTGTTGGCTGCCGCGCAGGAGATCGACAAGCTGGCCTTGCTGGCTCCGTCGAACGAACTGGAGTTGCTGGACGCCGACACGATGGAATCCCTGGTGGCCGATTCGGCCCGGTTCGATGTATTCCGCTTGGTAGATGCCGCCATGAACGGCCAGCCGGCGCAGGTCTCGCGGATGCTCGCCGGCCTGCGCGCCGAAGGCGAGGCCGTGCCGGCGCTGCTGGGGATGGTGGTGAAGGAACTGACGACGCTTGCCGCACTGTCGCGCGCGCGCAACCTGGCGGCCGAATTCAAGGCGCAGCGCGTGTGGGATTCCAAGCAGGCGATGTACACGCGTGCGTTGAAGCGACATCCGGCGGAGCGTTGGCAGCGCTTCGTGGCCGATGTCGGACGCGTCGACCGGGTCGCCAAAGGGCGCGTGCGCCTGGGCGAGGAATCCGCCGATCCCTGGCTGCAGCTGGAACGCGTGCTGCTGGCGGTTGCCGACACGCGCGCGGCTGGGCTGCTGGCTTGATGCTCGCGCCGTCGTGAACGCTTCGGCATGACAACCTCGCCGCTGCTGGTGTGCTACGGCGGCACCTTCGATCCGGTCCACAACGGCCATCTGGCGGTTGCGCGCACGGTGCGCGATGCGCTGTCGGCACGGGTTGCCTTGGTGCCGGCGCACGATCCACCGCACAAGGGGCCGACCCGCGCCGATGCGCTGCAACGCACGCAGATGCTGGATCTGGCGGTCGCGGGTGAGCCTGGCCTGTGCGTGGATCACCGTGAACTGGGGCGCGATGGCCCGTCGTGGACGGTGGATACACTCTCCGGCCTGCGCAGTGAACTCGGGGATGACGCGCCCATCGCATGGTTGATCGGTTCGGATTCGCTGCTGCAGCTGGCCACTTGGCATCGCTGGCGCGACCTGTTCGAGCTGGCACATATCCTCGTCGTTGATCGTCCAGGTGTGGCCGTCGAGGCCGATGCTCTGCACGTGCAGGCGCCCGAGGTACTGGCTGAGATCGCGCCGCGCTGGCGGAATCCCGGTGAATTGGCCGATGCGCCGCACGGCGGTTTCGCGCGCGTGCCGATGCCCGCACTGCGGCCCGAATCCTCCAGCGAGATCCGCCGTCGCATCAACACGGGTGAGCACTGGCAGGACTGGGTGCCGCCAGCGGTGGCGGCGTATATCGTCCGTCACTGCCTGTACCAGCATGCCGCCGCTATAATGCCCACTTCCTCCTCGAGCGACCGCCTTTGACCACGACCGCGCACGTCATCAAGACCAGCATGTCCATTCCGCCGCCATCGGTGGAAACGCTGCTCAAGACCGTCCATGCCGCGGTAGAGGAACTGAAGGGCAAAGAGATCACCGAAATCGATGTGCGTGGCAAGAGCAGCGTCTGCGATTACATGGTGGTCGTGTCCGGCACCTCCAGCCGCCACGTCAAGTCGATCGCCGACGAAGTGGTTCGCTTCGCCAAGAAGCTCGATGTCATGCCGCTCGGTGTGGAAGGCGCGCGAGAAGCCGAATGGGTGCTGGTCGACCTGGGCGATGTGGTGGTCCACGTGATGCTGCCGCGCGTGCGCGAGTTCTACGCGCTGGAGCGACTGTGGACGGTGGGCGACCAGCCGCCCGAATACGGGGAATAACCTGCAGCTGCGCCGCCAATGAAGGCGCGCCTGATCGCGGTTGGTGAACGCGCGCCCGGGTGGGTGACTGAAGGGTTCGCCGAATACCAGAAGCGCCTGTCGCACTGGCTGCCGCTGGACTTGATCGAAGTGGAACCGGGCCTGCGCGGCAAGGGTCGTGACACCGTGCGTGCCACCAGCGATGAAGGTGCGCGCGTGTTGGCGGCATTGCCAAAGAATGCCTATGTGGTCGCACTGGACGGGCGTGGCAAGCCGCATGATTCGGAACAACTTTCGCGCCGACTCGAACATTGGCGGCAGCAGGCGCGTGACCTCGCATTCCTGATCGGTGGTCCGGAAGGGCATGCACCCGAAGTCATCCAGCGCGCTGATGAGACCTGGTCACTGGGTCCGCTGACGCTTCCTCACATGCTGGTGAGATTGGTGCTGGCCGAACAGGTCTATCGCGCCGCGGCGCTGTTGGCCAATCATCCGTACCACCGCGGGTAACCGCACCTCGGCAGGTCCTCACGGCATGCCACCCGCGTGATCTCGTCAACATGAAAACCACGTGAACTCCGGGCGGGGGTGCGACATACACTGGGCAGACAAGCGTCTTCTTTAGCCAGACAGGCGTGCTCCGGAGTCTGGCGGGGAGTGCGCAGTCTCAACCGACACCGCAAGGCGTCGGCACCACGGGATCGCATGAATATTCAAGAGAAAGTACAGGCATCGACGGCGCACACGTCCGAATGTGTGCCGCAGCAGCTGATTATTGGCATCGGCGCATCGGCCGGTGGGCTGGAGGCATTCAAGACCTTCTTCAGCCACATGCCGGTCGACACCGAGATGGCCTTCGTGCTGGTCCAGCACCTGGCGCCGGACCACACCAGCCTGCTGAGCGAACTGGTCGGGCGCAGCACCACGATGCCGGTGGTCGATGCCGCTGATGGCATGCTGGTCGAGCCGCGGCACGTGTATGTAATTCCGCCCAACGCCACCCTGTGCATCGTCGATGGCGTATTGCAGGTGATCAAGCCGGCGCCCGCGCGGCAGTTCCGCTTCCCGATCGACACGTTTTTCAAATCGCTGGCCGAGGACCAGGGCGACTGCGCCGTCTGCGTGGTGCTTTCCGGCAGCGGCAGCGATGGCTCGCGCGGCCTGCGCGCAATCAAGGAACACGGCGGCCTGACCCTGGCCCAATGCGGTATCGACCAGGTGGCCATGGCCGGGATGCCGGCCGCCGCCGCCGCCACCGGCCTGGTGGATGAAGTGCTGCAGGTGGAGAAAATGCCAGCGCGGCTGCTGTCCCATTACCGGCATCTGCAAGCCGCGCAGGACCACAAGGGCCCAGACGGCACCCGCCAGGACCTGGCCGGGCACCTGCGCACCATCACCGGGCTGGTGATGAAGGAAATCGGCCATGACTTCGCCCAGTACAAGGAAAAGACCCTGGTGCGGCGAATCCAGCGCCGGATGCAGATCCTGCAGTTCGACGCCGTTCCCGCATACATCGATCACCTGCGCCAGGAGCCGGCGGAAGCAGAGCACCTGTTCCAGGAATTCCTGATCAGCGTCACCGAATTCTTCCGCGACCCGCAGGCCTTCGAGGCGCTGCAGAGGGAGGCGATCCCGAACCTGCTCGCCGGCAAGGGCGCCGCTGACACCATTCGCGTCTGGGTCACGGCCTGCGCCACCGGCGAGGAGGCGTACTCGATCGCGATTCTTCTGCGCGAGGCGCTGGAGGGCGTGCGCGCGCCGCCCAAGGTGCAGATCTTCGCCACCGACATCGACGAGCGCGCGATGAACGCGGCCCGCGCTGGCCGCTACGCGAAACCGCAGCC
>JBBSTP010000114.1:0-6962 GCA_038235795.1 Lysobacterales bacterium
ATCGCCGCGACGGCTGGAAGGTCTGGACCGTCGGAGACGACATCTGCTGGATGCGGCCGGGCGCCGATGGACGCCTGTACGCAATCAATCCGGAAGCCGGGTTCTTCGGCGTTGCGCCGGGCACCTCGGAGAAGTCCAATCCAAACGCGTTGGCCACCGTCCAGCACGACACCATCTTCACCAATGTCGGTGTCACCGCCGACAACCAGCCGTGGTGGGAGGGCATCGACAACGGCCAGGTGCCCGTGACCGACTGGCGCGGCGAACCCTATGACCCGGCCAAGCGCCCGGCCGCCCATCCCAATGCGCGCTTTACCGTCAGTGCCCGCCAGTGTCCCAGCTGGTCGCCAATGGCCGAAGACGCCCAGGGCGTGCCGATTTCGGCGATCGTGTTTGGCGGCCGCCGCGCGTCATTGGTGCCGCTGGTGTTCGAAGCCCGCGACTGGACCCACGGCGTCCTGATCGGCGCGGCGATGGGCTCGGAAACCACCGCTGCCGCCACCGGCGCGGTCGGGGTGATGCGTCGCGACCCGATGGCGATGAAGCCGTTTTGCGGCTACAACTTCGCCGACTACTTCGCCCACTGGCTGTCGTTCGACCAGCCCGGCGCCAAGCTGCCCAAGGTCTTCCATGTCAACTGGTTCCGCAAGGGCGACGATGGCACCTTCCTGTGGCCCGGCTTCGGCGACAACCTGCGCGTGCTCGAATGGATGATCAAACGTGTCGAGGGCGATGCCGGCGCGGTGGAAACGCCAATCGGTCATCTGCCTAATACGGCAGACCTGAATCTTGATGGTGTGGACTTGTCCGCGGAAGCCCAGGACAAGCTTTTCAGCTTCGACCGCGCCGGATGGCGGGCGGAACTGGACAACATCGGCGTGTACCTGGAGGAGTACGGCCCGCGGATGCCGGATGCGTTGCGCGATGAGCAGGCGAGGATCCGCCGCGACCTGTGAGCTCAAATGGGCGTGCCGCAGTGCAGCAATTCACCTTATTCACCATCCAAATGCAGATGAATACGCATTTCACTACATGAATTATGGGTGAGGGGGTTGTTAAAGAATTGTTGTCTGGCTATAGTCGGCTGGTCAGGCCCCAAGAGGCCGCGACATACATGCATGTAAATCTCTGTCACAACTTGTCCCTATGGGGGTTACACACAATGGCATCTAATATTCTCGCCAATGGCCTGAAGCGGAGCGCGCTGACAGTTGCGCTCGGTCTGTGCTTCGCAGGCGGCGTCAACGCACAAAGCACCACGGGTAGCATCTACGGCAACACCGTCCAAGGTGCCACCGTTACCGTCCAGAACCAGAGCGGCCTGTCGCGTACCGTGACTGCCGATGCTTCTGGCCGTTACACCATCGGTACCCTGCCTGTCGGCAACTACACGGTGACCATCGAGAATGGTGGCCAGGTCGTCGGTACCCGTACCGTCACAGTGCGCGCCGGTTCCGGTGCGGACGTCGGTACCACCACGCTCGAGACCGTCACGGTCACGGGTCGCTCCGTGGCTCCGGCGATCGATATCACCGCGGTCGATACCCGCAGCGTGATCACTGCCGAACAGATTGAGCGCCTGCCGTTGGGTCGTTCCGCTGAAGCCGTCGCCTTGCTTGCCCCGGGCGCCGTGTCCGGTGCCGCTGGCTTCTTCGGTGGCCTGGTGTCGTTCGGTGGTTCCGGCGTGTCCGAGAATGCGTACTACGTCAATGGCTTCTTCACCGGCGACCCGCTTTCCAATCTCGGTGGTTTCACCTTGCCGTTCGGTTCCATCGAGCAGCAGGAAACCTTCATCGGTGGCTATAGCGCCAAGTACGGCCGTTCCGATGGTGGCGTGATCAGCCAGATCGGCAAGCGCGGTACCAACGAGTGGAAGTTCGGTGGCGAAGTGCGTTACACCCCAAAGAGCCTGCGCGGTGATGCCCAGGACCTGTACTACCCGAATATCGATCTGTCAAAGGCAAACGCCAACCCGCTGCTGCCGTTTGCCTGCGGTGTGAAGAAGAACGAGCGTTGCCAGTACACCTACGGCAACGCGGCCCTGCCGGGCACGTTGTTCTCGCGCGGTTCCGAGTCGACGGCCTGGAACGAAACCTACAGCGCCTACATCGGCGGTCCGATCATCAGGGATCGCCTGTTCATCTTCGCCTCGGCCGAATGGGACAAGGGCAGCTCGACGTCTGCGCCGAACGCCAGCTCCTCGCCCAAGCTCACCGAAACCGAAACCGACAATCCGAAGCTGTACGGCAAGATTGACTGGAACATCACCGACAACCACTTCCTGGAACTGACCTATCTTCGTGAGAAGACGGACCAGGCCGGTACGTACTACGATTACAACTTCGCGACCGCGACCACCGGCGCGTTGCTGCCGAGCCTGCCGGATCCGTTCAACCAAAAGAACGAATACGCAATCGCCAAGTACACCGGCTACCTGACCGACAACCTGACCTTCAGCGCCACCTACGGTCGCAGCGAGCAGTCCACCCAGGTCGACAACCAGTCGTCCAATCTGCCGCTGATCAGCAACCCGAGCCTGCAGAACCCGGCCCTCAACGGCGGCAAGCAGATCACCAACGCCCAGGGTGGCTTCTCGTCGGTCGATTCGGAAAACAAGACCAGCGGCCTGCGCGCCGACCTGGAATGGGTGCTTGGCAGCCACACGCTGACCGCCGGTATCGACAACGTCAAGTTCGAAGCCTTCAATGAAGGCCAGGACCAGCGCGTTGACCGCTACATCTACGGCCGTACCACTGCCAGCAACATTGTTGGTGGCCACGTGGGCGGCGCGGTCGTCCCGGGCAACCCGAACGGTTACTACGTGTACAAGTATCGGTTCGTCACCGCGACCGACATGAGCCTGGAGCAGAAGGCGTATTACCTGGAAGACCGCTGGCAGGTGACGGACAACCTGCTGCTGTCGTTGGGCGTGCGCAACGACCGCTTCACCAACTACAACAACGTCGGCGAAACCTATCTTGATGCCAAGAACCAGTGGGCCCCGCGTCTGGGCTTCTCCTGGGACGTGATGGGTGACTCCTCGTTGAAGGTGTTCGGCAACGCCGGCCGCTACTTCCTGGCACTGCCGAACAACGTGGCCATCCGTGGCGCGTCGGCTTCGACCTTCACCCGCGAATACTTCAACTACACCGGCATCAACGCCGATGGCGTGCCGACCGGCCTGACCCCGATTCCGCGCGTTGATGGTGGCACCGGTCCGTACTCGTCCAATGGCGAATACGGCACTCCGGTGGACGTGCAGGCCTTCGCGCCGTCCGACCTCAAGAGCATGTACCAGGATGAATACATCCTCGGTATGGAAAAGCTCCTGACCAACACCTGGATGCTCGGCGTCAAGCTGACCAGCCGCAGCCTGAAGTCCTCGGTGGACGACGTGTGCGATCCGTACACGCTGCTGGAGGCCCAGGGCCTGACCGCGATCGATCATATCGCTGGCAAGATCATCGCAACGGGTATCGGCAGTGGTCCGGTGGAAGTGGCGTCCTGCTACATGTTCAACCCGGGCGGCACCAACACCTTCAGCCTTGCCAACGTCAATGCGGACGGCACCCCGCGTGGTGGCCGTACCGAAATCACGATGGATTCGACCGCTGACTGGGGTTTCCCGGACAAGATGAAGCGTAATTACAACGGTCTGGACATCTACCTGGAACGTCCGTTCGATGGCAAGTGGGAAGCGCGCGTCGACTACACCTTCAGCAAGAGCAAGGGCAACAACGAAGGTCAGGTCAAGTCCGAGTTCGGTCAGGACAACATCTCCAAGACCCAGGATTGGGATGCGGCGGCGATCATGACCTACGCGGGTGGTTACCTGGCCAACGATCGTCGTCATCAGCTGAAGATGCGCGGTAGCTACCAGCTCACCGACGAGTTGTTGATGGGTGCGAACGTCCGGATCCTGTCCGGCGGTCCGGTCAGCTGCCTGGGTTACTTCAACCCGACCGGCAGCACCAACGAAGGCAGCAGCGCAGGCGATCCGATCGGTTACGGTGCCAGCTACCACACCTGCTTCGGTGCGATTGCTACACCGGGTGCGATCCGCAACCCGTGGACCAAGACCATCGACCTTGGCTTGACCTACCGTCCGAACTTCCTGGACAAGAAGTTTGCGCTTGGCGTGCAGGTGCGTAACGTGCTGAACTCCAACAAGCCGCTCCAGGTTGGCGTGACGTCCGAAAGCGCGCCGTACACCGTCTCCAACACCTACCTGTTGCCGCAGGGTCGCCAGACCCCGCGTACCGTCGTGTTCACCGCTTCATACGACTGGTAATGCGTTGATTCCATCGCGATCGCAAGATCGCCATGGATAGGTAGTCCTTGTGAACCGGCCTTCGAAAGAAGGCCGGTTTTTTTCTTGTAGCATTGGGTGATGGCAGTGCCGACCCTGGAACAGATCCGCACCCGCGCCGGGCGCCAACTCGAGGCTGGCAACTGGAGCGCCGCCCGCGCTGAATGGCTGGGCGCGTTGCACCTCGATCCCGCCTCGGCTGAGGTGATGCTCGAACTCTCCTATGTGGAATCGTTGGCGGGTCACTACCGGTTGGCGCGGGATTGGACCCTGCGGGCAGCGCAGTCTGGGCCGCACGCAGCAGACACGGTGCTGTCGCTGGTCAATCGCCTGCGCACCTTCAACGAGGTGCCAGTACTGCGCGGACTCATCGCGCCGCTATTGGACGCTCGACGCAGTCCACAGGGGTTGCTGGTGGAGTGCGCACGGCAATTGAGCAATCTCAACGACTTTGGCCTGGCGCTGCAATTTGCACAGGCGGCGACCGCCAACGCGCCGGGCGATCTGGCTGCGCGCCTGGTCCGTGGCCAGTTGCTCTCCCAACTTGGCCGTATCGACCAAGCGGCATCCGATTTCAATTGGGCGTTGCAGCGCAATCCGGGGATCGCCATTGCCTGGTGGATGCTGTCGCGCCTGCACAAGCAGACCGTGCAGTCCAACCATGTCGCGCAGTTGCGGGTACAGCTGCAGGTGCCGGGCCTGCGTCCTGCGGATGTCGCGGCGATGGCGCGCGCATTGCACAAGGAGCTGGACGACATCGGCGATTACGATGGCGCGTGGCAGGCGCTGGAATTGCTGTGCAAAGTCAAACGCTCAAGTGAGCAGCATGACCCCATCCAACAGCGCAGGGTGTTTGATGGATTGCTCGCATGGACACCGGACGTCGCAGCGGCGCCTGCTCAGCAAACGATCGACAAGGTGCCGGTGTTCATCGTCGGCATGCATCGTTCGGGCACCACGCTGATGGAGCAGCTGCTGGATGCCAGCCCGCAATTGCGCGGGCTTGGCGAGCTGTCGGATTTCACCAGTGCGATGCGCCATGCGACAGACCATTACTGCAGGGGCGTGATCGACCAGGCCATCGTCGAGCGGGCATCGGCGTTGCGTTTCGACGATGTTGGGCAACGCTATCTGGCCGGCGTAGCGTGGCGGCTGGACGATGTGCGTTACTTCACCGACAAGCAGCCGTCGAATTTCCTCAACATCGGTTTCATCTGCCAGGCCCTGCCGCAGGCGAAAATCCTGCACATGGTGCGCCACCCGATGGAAAGCTGTTTCTCCAACCTGCGCGAGCTGTTTACCGAGGTCAATTCCTTTTCCTACGACCAGCGTGAGCTGGCTGATTACTTCATCCAGTACCGGCGGCTGATGGCGCACTGGCATGCAACCTACCCCGGGCGGATCCTCGACGTGGATTACGCCCGTTTGACCGCAGATCCGGAAACGGTCATGCGCGAGGTGGCGGCGTTCTGCGGGCTGGACTATGCCGATGCGATGCGCGACCCGCGCAGCAGCACCCGCGCGGTGTCCACCGCCAGCGCCGTGCAGGTGCGAGAGGGCGTGGTGCGGCGCGAACGCCCGAAGTGGGCACCCTACGCGCGCCAGTTGCATCCACTGATGCAGTCGCTGCGGCAGGGTGGCATCGAGGTTTCTGATCTCCCCGCTTAAACCCTGCGCCACGATCCGGCATCCCAATGACTATGCTGATGCTGACCATGCCGATGCCGCCCGACGTACCCTGCGACACCGCCACCGCCGACGCCGGGGATGATGCCGTGCTGGCGATGCGCGCAGCCAACGCGGACGTCGCCGCCTTCGAGCAGTTGTATCGGCGCCACCACCGCCGGGTGCATGGCGTGATCATGCGCATCGTCGGCCACGCCAGCGCCCGCGCCGAAGACCTGACCCAGGAAGCGTTCGTGCGCGCCTGGCAGGCGCTGCCCAGCTTCCGCCACGACAGCTCGGTGTCCACCTGGCTGCATCGGCTGGCGGTCAATACCGCGCTCATGGAACTGCGATCGCGCCGGAGCCGGCCGCAGCAGGACGAGGACGAGGACAGCTTCGAACAGTTGTCCACGCCCGACACCGCCGGCAATGCCGTGCTCGGGCGCGACCTGGAACGCGCGGTCGCGACCCTGCCGCCGCGCGCCCGCGCGGTGCTGGTGTTGCACGACGTGGAAGGCTGGAAGCACCAGGAGATCGCCCACCAACTGGGCATGGCGGTCGGCAGTTCCAAGGCACAGTTGCATCGCGCGCGCGGCTTGCTGCGTACGCGGATTGGAGAAATCGCATGAAAGAAGAATCCGCACGGATCGTCGAAGCGCAATTGCGCATGGCGCTGCGTGGCCTGCGCCAGGACGTTGAACCTGGCAGGGACTTGTGGCCCGGGATCGCAGCGCGCCTGCCGTCGCTGCCGCAACAAGCGGCAAATGCGCCACGCACGTCTCGACCTGGTTGGTCATGGCCGGTCGCAATCGCGGCATCGCTGATGCTGGCGGTGGGCATGTTTTGGCAACTCAATCCGTCCACGCCAGCTGCTACGGTGGTTCCGGTGATCGCCACGCAGGCCCCCCGGCTAAACGATCGTGCGACGCTGGTGCAACGCGAAGCACACGGAATGACCGTGCAGTACCACGCAGCACTGCGCGAGATG
>JBBSTP010000115.1:0-6956 GCA_038235795.1 Lysobacterales bacterium
TGGTATTTCCAGCGCTACGTCGCGCACCTCCCGGCGGGCGGCGAAATGGTCCTGTTTGATCGCAGCTGGTACAACCGGGCTGGCGTCGAAAAGGTCATGGGCTATGCCAGCGACTCGCAGGTCGAGGCCTTCCTTCAACAGGCTCCAGTGTTCGAGAAACTATTGGTGGATGACGGCATCCTGCTGTTCAAGTACTGGCTGTGCTGCGATCAGGACAAGCAGGAAAAACGCTTCGCCGAACGCCGCGAGGACCCCTTGAAGGGATGGAAGCTCTCGCCGATCGACCTCAAGGCGCGCGAGCTCTATGTTGAATACACCCGCGCGCGCGACGCGATGCTCAAGGCCACCCATACCGATGCGGCGCCGTGGACGCTGGTCGACTTCAATGACCAGAAACTCGGCCGCCTGACCCTGATCCGCGACCTGCTCGACCGGCTACCCGATACCCGCGTCGATGCGCCAATTCCCGAATTGCCGCCGTTGGCTGGCAAGCCCGCAAAGGAGCGCTACGGCGTGGTAAAGCCGCTGCCGCCTTTCAAGACCTGAGGGCACGGGTCACATCACTTCGAAACCATTTGATGCCGCGTCCTGTGTGACGGCATCGCTGCGTTCGACTGACTCCACTCGCGCCAGCGGCGGTCCCTGGCGCAACCAGTTCGCCAACTGCTGGATGGCATCGGCATCGCCGACGGCCAGCACCTCGACCCGGCCGTCCGCCAGGTTGCTGGCGTATCCGCGCAGGCCCAGCCGCAATGCTTCATCGCGGGTGCTGGCGCGGAACCAGACACCTTGCACATTGCCGCAAACCAGGAAGCGCGCGGCCTTCATGACCTCAACCGGGTGTCGGTCCGCCCGCTGCCGCGATCGCCGTTTCCAGGTCGTGCGCGGTGACCGGGCCGGTCATGGTTTTGGCGACCTTGCCGTCCGGGGCCACCAGTACCGTCATCGGCAGGCCGCGCGGCGTTTCGAAATCCTGCGGCGGGTTGTAGACGTCGACCAGCGCGATCGGATAGACCACCGGATGCGTCTTCAGGAACGCCTGCATATCCTCCGGCGTGGTGTCCTCGTAAGCCAGGCCGACCACCACGATGTGCTCGCGCATCGCGTCCAGTGCCGACAGTTCCGGCATTTCCTTCAGGCACGGGCCACACCAGGTCGCCCAGAAATTGACCACCGTCCATTTGCCGCGCTGCTCGGCCAGGTCGAAGGTCCCACCATCGACCGTTTTCACCTTGAGTGCTGGCATGTCCTTGGCCGTAGCTTGAGTGGCCGCCGACGGTTCTGGCGTCTTGGACGTTGGCGCGGGGGCATCGATGGGCGTTGGCAGGGGCTGGGGGGCAGGCTCGCGCTTGCACGCTGTCAGCGCGATACACGACAGCAACAAGCATGTAGCGGTACGCAAGTGCATGGCTTACTCTCCGGGGATATCGCGATAGATGCTGGAAACCCGCTGCTTGAGCAGGTCACGCATTGGCATGCGCAAACCATCCAGCGTGTTCATGACGGCCAAGCCCAACGCATCGTCGCGATGCGGCAGGTGCGATTCGGCCACTGGCACGCGAAGACGGCCGGCCTCGTACAACTCGCCCAGGCTGACATCCTCCAGGTCGCGCGCCAGCAGCCATTCGCCGCTTTCCGCGCGGCTGACCACACCAATTTCGCACAACTTCCCGAGCAGCTCCTGCACCAGGTTGTCAGTCAGGATCGGTTCAAGCTGCTGGATCTCGTCGCTGTGCAGGCCTCGCCCCTTGCCACGCGCCAACTGGAACCGGCCCAGCATCCGCAGCAGGCCATAGATCTCGAATCCCTCGGGCAGGCGCAAGGCAGCCGGCTGGTAGCGAAAGGCCGACATCGACGAGGCCAGCGAGGCGCCGAACAGGATCGACGCCCAGCCCAGGTAGATCCACAGCATGAGGATCGGCAACAACGCAATCGCGCCGTAGATCTTCTGGTAGGAATCGAAGCTGCTCAGGTAGGCGCCCAGGCCGAACTTGACACCCTCGAACAGCAGCATCGACAGCGCAGCTCCAGCCAGCGCGTGCCGCCATTTCACCGTGCGATGCGGCACCACCTTGAAGATTGCGGCAAACGCGAGCAGCTCGATGCTCATCGGTGCCAGCCTCAGCATCAGGGCCTCGAGCCAACGTCCGGGCAAGGTTTCGAAAATTGCCAGCGAGAAGAAGCGGGTCGACAGGGCCAGGCTGGTGGTCGCGACCAGCGCGCCCAGCGTGAGCACCGTCCAGTAGACGAGGAAACGGCTGAACTTGGGTCGCGCGGTGGCCACGCGCCAGATGCGGTTGAAGATGGCTTCCACGCTGGTCAGGGTGACCAGCAGCGACACCACCAGCACCAACGCGCCGGTCGTCGTCAGCGATTTGGTATTCGCCGAGAAATCGCTCAGATATCCCTGGACCGCCCCGGCCGCGCTGGGCACGAAATTGGCGAAGATATATTTCTGCAGGCTCGCGCTCCACACGTCGAATACAGGGAATGCGGACAGCACGCCGAATACCACCATCGACAAGGGCACCAGTGCGAACACGGTGGTGTATGACAACGCGCCGGCCGCCTCGAACAGGCGATCGCCGAGGAATCGCTCCCACACGAAACGCAGGAACGTGCCGATCCGCGCGCGGTCGCGTGCGCGTTCCATCCAGCGGTTCAAGGAGTGCAAGGGTTCCATCGCCGAAGCCTAACCGATGCGCTGCATCCGATGCAGTGAGGCCCCGGCATCGCCTATCCTGCACATCCCGTTCGCGAAAAGCCTGTCGCATGCCCGAGATCCTGGTCCTGTACTACAGCCGCGGCGGTTCGGTGGCCAGGCTTGCGCGCCAGATCGCGCGCGGCGTCGGCGAAGTCGAGGGCATGCACGCGCGCCTGCGCACGGTGCCGCCGGTGTCGCCGGTGACCGAGGTGGCCGCCCCGCCCGAACCCGAGGACGGCGCACCCTATGTGGACAAGCGCGACTTGGGCGAATGCGCCGGCCTGCTGATCGGCAGCCCGACCCGGTTCGGCAACATGGCGGCGCCGATGAAGCATTTCATCGACAGCCTCGGCAGCGAATGGGCCAGTGGCACCCTGGTCGGCAAGCCTGCAGCCGTGTTCACCTCGACTGCGACCTTGCATGGCGGGCAGGAATCGACCCTGCTGACGATGCTGCTGCCATTGCTGCACCACGGCTGCGTCATTGCCGGCATTCCCTTCACCGAAGCCGCGCTCAATACGACCCGGAGCGGTGGCACGCCATACGGCGCCAGCCATGTCGCGGGCGCGCACGACCAGCCGGAACCAACCGATGAGGAAGCGCAGCTGGCGCGCGTGCTGGGCAAGCGCATCGCGCATCTGGCCTTGAAGCTGCAGCCATGAAACAGCCACGCCCGCTCGCCCTCGCCCTGTTCGCGCTGACCGCGCTTTACGTCCTGTGGTTCTGGCACGACCGTCATGCAGTGGCCGCGCTGTTGATCTTTGCGATGCCCCCGCCGTTGCTTGGCCTGGCTGCGCTGCGAGGTTGGGCGCTTGCCGGCCTGAGCGCCGGGCTGTTCGCACTGATGTGGTTCAGCCACGGGGTTCTGGTGGCGTGGACTCGGGCTGCGGAGCGCCCGTTTGCCTACGCCGAAATCCTGCTCGCGCTGACGGTGATCTACTTCGCCAGCATGCCGGGTTTGCGCGCGCGCTTCAGCAAGCGCCGATAACGCTATCCTCCCAACCGCGCACGGCAGAGGCCCGGGGCGGGAACACCGGGTGGCGTTACGTCCCGCGCTCCTGCCTGGAGCGCACTACCGGGGCTTCAAGCATGGCCTCGGGACGCCGGCTGGCTGATGTCCCGCGGTTTTGGTGGATGTCGTGGTTTGGCGGACAATGCATCCATGGACAACCTTCTGATCGTCACCACCGGCGGCACCATCGACAAGGTCTACTTCGACGACAAGTCGGATTTCCAGGTCGGCGAGCCGCAGATCGGACGCATCCTCGAGGAACTCGGGGTCGCGTTCCGCTTCAGCGTGATTCCCATCCTGCGCAAGGATTCGCTGCATATCGATGCCGCTGACCGCGACCTGATGCGCGCCACGATCGAGGCACAGGACGCGCGGTACGTGCTGATCACCCACGGCACCGACAGCATGGTCGAGACCGCGCGGGTGCTCGCCAGCATCGAGGGCAAGACCATTGTCCTGACCGGTGCGCTGAATCCGGCGCGGTTCCGCGGATCGGACGCGGAGTTCAATATCGGCACCGCCGTCGGCGCCGTGCAGTCGTTGCCGCCGGGCGTCTACATCGCGATGAACGGCCGCATCTGGGATCCGCTCATGGTGCGCAAGAACGTGTCGGCCAACCGCTTTGAACCTGCTGGCTGAAAAGCAGAGATCTCCGCAGGTACTGATCGGGTTTCTGTTGCACGGCATCACGCCTCTGCGCCGTCGATTCGGGGCAAAAAAATGTGACGTTTCCTGATTATTTCGATGGTCATGGCTGCGCGTTTCACGCAACGCGGCTGGCCGTTCGCCGCGCATGACGGCGTTACAGCATGCCGGTTTCCAGGCGCGCCACATCCGACATCATCGTGCGGTTCCACGGTGGATCGAACACCAGCTCGACGTCGGCTTCGGCAATGGTCGGAATCAGCTCGATCTTGTTGCGCACGTCCTCGACCAGGATCTCCCCCATCCCGCACGCCGGCGCCGTCAGGGTCATGTTCACCGCGACCTCGCGCTGCCCGTCTTCGCGGGTACGCACATCGGCGGAATACACCAAGCCCAGGTCAACGATGTTGACCGGGATCTCCGGGTCGAAACAGGTGCGCAGCTGGCGCCAGACCAGCGCTTCCACGTCCTCATCGGTGGCGCCTTCGGGTAGCTCGATGGGTTCCGGCGGCTCCTTGCCGATCGCATCGGCATCCTCGCCTGCAATACGCATCAAGTTCCCTTCGACGAACACCGTCCAGCTGCCACCCAGCGACTGGGTGATATAGCCAATCGTGCCGGCCGGCAAGGTCACGGCCTCGCCCTGCGGCACCACGACGGCCGCGCAGTCGCGCTCGAAACGGACGGGTTCGCTGTTACGGGAATACATCGGAAATCGACGCCGGAAGGTTACGTGGGGACAGTACGCGGGAATTCGTACCATTCTAGTCGGTTATGATGCGCGACCGCACCCGGACCCGCCATGAGCGCAGCCGCCCGACCCGTACCTCCGCTCGCATTGTTGTTGCTCGTGCTGGGTTGCCTTGGCTTTGCCGCCGCATGGAGCCTGTATGCGGGCATGCAGCAGGCGCAGTCCGCGTGGATGGCGACCTTCGCCGCGCTGGATGCGGCGTTCATGCTGCGAATCGGGCGCATGCCAAGCGGATGGCGCCGCGCCGCATGGGCGCTCGCGGGAACGCTTGCCACGATTGCGTTGGCCAACTGGTGCATCGCCGCCATCGAAATCGGGCGCAGCATGGGCCTGCTGCCGTGGAATTCGCTGCTCAAGCTCGGTCCGGCCTATGCCACCGAACTCACCCGCCTGGCCAATGGCGGCGTGGAACTGGCGTGGTACGCACTGGCTTTGCTGGTCGCCGTCATCGTCGGGCGCTAGGACTGCTCAGGTCGGTGCCGCGCGTCCTCAGTGGCCGCCGTCGAGCGCTTTCAATTCACTGACCAGCGCGCTGGCCATCTCGCTGCCATCGCCATACAGCATGCGGGTGTTGTCGGCATAGAACAGCGCGTTCTCGATGCCGGCGAATCCCGTGCCCTTGCCGCGCTTGATCACCACCGTGTTCCTGGAATTGACCACGTCCAGGATCGGCATCCCGTAGATCGGCGATGCCGGATCGGTCTTGGCAACCGGATTGACCACGTCATTGGCACCGATCACGAGCGACACGTCGGTATTGGCGAATTCCGGATTGATGTCGTCCATGTCGGCGATCAGCTCATAAGGCACGCCCGCCTCGGCCAGCAGCACGTTCATGTGCCCGGGCATGCGTCCGGCGACCGGATGGATCGCGAACTTCACCTTCACCCCGCGCTCCTGCAACCGCTGGGTCAGTTCCCAGATCTTGTGTTGCGCCTGCGCCACCGCCATGCCGTAGCCCGGCACGATGACGACGCGCTCGGCATAGGCCATCATGGCCGCGACATCGGCGGCCTCGATCGGTTTCATCGACCCGCCGATCTCCTGCATCTCCCCGCTGCTGCCACCGAAATTCGAAAACAGCACGCCACTGATCGGCCGGTTCATCGCCTTGGCCATCAACCGGGTCAGCAGCATGCCCGCGGCACCCACCATCATGCCGGCGACGATCAGCGCTTCGTTGCCGAGCACGTAGCCTTCGAACGCGACCGCAAGGCCAGTGAACGCGTTGTAGAGCGAGATCACCACCGGCATGTCGGCGCCACCGATCGGCAGCGTCATCAACACGCCCAGCGCCAGCGCCAGCACGAAGAAGGCCGCGATCCATGGCATCGCCAGGGTCTGCAAGGCCATCGCGCCACACACGATCGCGGCCACGGCGACCGCGGCGTTGAACCATTGCTGGCCGGGAAAGGTGTAGCGCTTGTCCATGCGCCCGTCCAGCTTGGCCCAGGCGATCACACTGCCGGTCAGTGACACCGCGCCAATCAGGGCGCCGATCACCGCCAGCGCCAGGGTCAGGCGCGACGGCGCCGGTTCGCCAGAGGCGTAGCGGACCAGCTCGACCGCGCCGATCGCCGCCGCGGAACCACCACCCATGCCGTTGAACAACGCCACCATCTGCGGCATGTCGGTGATCGCGACCTTCTTGCCCCAAGCCCAGTTCAGGCCAACGCCGATCACGATGGCCGCGATCATCAGGCCGATGTTGTGCAGGCCGGGCAGGAAGAAGGTGGCGATGGTCGCGATCAGCATGCCCGCGCCCGCCCACTGGATGCCGCTGCGCGCGGTCTTGGGCGTGCTCATCCGCTGCAGGCCCAGCAGGAACAGAGTTGCGGCAATAA
>JBBSTP010000116.1:0-6914 GCA_038235795.1 Lysobacterales bacterium
CATCCTGATGGGCGTGTTCCATCCGGACCTGGTCGGCATCCAGGTGCGCGTGCTGCAGGAACTCGGCGCTGAGCGTGCGCTGGTGGTGTGGGGCCGCGATGGCATGGATGAAGTGTCGCTGGGTGCCAGCACACTTGTCGGCGAGCTGCGCGATGGCAAGGTTCGCGAATACGAGCTGCATCCGGAGGACTTCGGCATCCCGATGGCGCACAGCCGCAACCTGCGCGTGGCCGACGCGGAGCAGTCCAAGGCGATGCTGTTCGAAGCGCTGGACGGCCACGACGGCCTGCCCCGCAAGATCGTGGCCTATAACGCTGGCGCGGCGCTATACGTGGCCGGTATCGCCGACACCATCGCCGATGGCATCGAGCGCGCGAGCGTAGCGATCGCCTCCGGCGCGGCGCGGGCCAAGCTCGACGAATTCGTTGCTGCTACACAAGCGTTGGCTGGCGCTTGACGATGCATTGCCGCTTCTGCACGCTGCCGCGATGACTGCAACCCCGATGCTTCTGCTCCGCAATGCCGATGTGTACGCGCCAGAGGCGCTCGGTATCCGCCATCTGCTGCTGGGTGGCGGCAAGATCCTGTGGATGGGCGAAGACCTGCCGGTGTTGCCGGCTGCACTCAGCGTCGAGGGCATCGACCTCGAAGGTGCGCGCCTGATCCCGGGTTTCGTCGATGGTCATGTGCATGTCAGCGGCGGCGGTGGCGAAGCCGGTTTCGCCACGCGCGTGCCGGCGCCCCTGCTATCGCGCTACACCACGGCGGGCGTGACGACGGTCATTGGTCTGCTCGGCACCGACGATGCGTCGCGAGGCACCGCGGAACTGCTGGCGCACATCTACGCGCTGCGCGAGCAGGGCATGAGCGCCTGGGGCTACTGCGGTGGCTACCACGTGCCGCCGAGCACGTTGACCGGCAGCGTGCGCGGCGACATCGCCTTCGCAGAGCCACTCATCGGCATCGGCGAGCTCGCAATCAGCGACCACCGCTCCAGCCAGCCGACCCTGGACGAATTCCTGCGGCTGGCCTCGGAGGCACATGTGTCCGGCCTGATGACAGGCAAGGCCGGCATCGTCCATCTGCACCTGGGCGACGGCGCGCGCGGGCTGGAGCTGGTCCGGCAGGCACTGGACGGTAGCGAGTTGCCACCGCGGGTGTTCCAGCCGACCCATGTCAACCGGCGCAAGGCGCTTTTCACCGAAGCGCTGGATCTCGCCAAGCGCGGCTGCCACGTCGATATCACCGCATTCCCGGTCGAAGAGGGCGAGGATGCCTGGCCCGCAGCCGAGGCGCTGCTGCTTTACTTGGACAGCGGCGCACCAGCGGAAAAGGTCAGCATCAGTTCCGATGCCGGCGGCTGCCTGCCCTGCTTCGATACCGATGGCCGCGTCTGCGGGATGGACGTCGGCCATTCCGGCGCCCTGCTCGAAACATTGAGTGAACTATTGGCGCGCGGCCTGCCGATGGAGCGCGCGTTGCCAGCCTTCACCAGCAACCCGGCGAACCTGTTGCGGTTGGCCGGCAAGGGGCGAATCGAGGTCGGTGCCGACGCCGACCTGGTGGCGCTGGATGCGGCGGGTTCAGTCCGCGACGTCTGGCTGGGCGGGCAGGTCCATGTGCAAGCCGGCGCGGTGGTGCGCCGTGGTATGTTCGAGCGTTAATCAAAGCACGGCCCGGAGCCCAACACGATGTGTCCAAGCAGGATCCCCGACGGCGGGCAGCGGGGCTGGATCATTCCCATCGGCGGTGCAGAAGACAAGGAAGCGAGGCGCCGGATCCTCAAACGCTTCGTGCAGCTCAGTGGTGGTCGTGACGCCAGGATTGCGGTGATCCCCACGGCCAGCCGCCTGCCCACCACTGGCGAGCGCTATGTCGATTTGTTCGATCGGCTGGAAGCCGGCAGCGCGACGAGCCTGGACTTCGTTAACCGGGAAGATGGCGAGCGAGAGGATTTCCTCCGTCCGCTCGCAGAAGCGACCGGGGTGTTTTTCACCGGTGGCAATCAGTTGCGTATCTCGACGATTCTTGGCGGCACCAGCGCGGCGAAGTTGATCCGCGCCGGTAACGCCCGTGGCGTGAATGTCGCCGGCACCAGTGCAGGCGCCAGCATCCTGTCCGAACACATGATCGCGTTCGGCAAGGAAGGCAGCTCGCCGAGCGGAGGCAGCGTGCGCCTCGCGCCCGGCCTGGGCCTGACCAACCGCTTCATCATCGACCAGCACTTCCGCCAGCGCGATCGCCTTGGCAGGCTGGTCGCGGCGCTTGCCTACAACCCGTTCGCGATCGGCATCGGGCTGGATGAAGACACGGCTGCGTTCATCGGATCGGACGACACGCTGGAGGTCGAAGGTAGCGGCGCGATTACCGTCGTCGATGCCGGCGGCATGACCTTTTCCTCGATGGCCGAGGCACGCCAAACCGAAGGCGTGTGCCTGCTCGGGCTGACCGTGCATATCCTGGTGGCAGGTGCCACGTTCAATCTGCACACGCGCCAGGCTTCGCCGGGGAAGTTGCAGGTGGACAGGCAATGACCTGCATGACACGGGCAGCAAACATCAAAAAGACGTTGGAAACTAGAACAATTGAGCGGAGGGCTCGATGCGCATCCTGAATCGCAATGTCTATGTCGGACCCTCGCAATACGCGAAGTTCCCCGTCATCCGCCTGGAGCTCGACCTCGGCGCGCTGGAGCAGTGGCCGACCGCAAGACTCGGTGCGGGCTTCATCGATGCGCTGGTCGAGGCACTGCCCGGGCTCGCCGAGCACGGCTGCTCGTATCGCGAGCCCGGCGGCTTCGTCCGGCGCATGCGCGAGGACGAAGGTACCTGGCTGGGCCATGTGCTGGAACACGTTGCAATCGAGTTGCAGAACATCGCCGGCGAAGATGTCACCTTCGGCCGTACCCGCAGCATCGATGACGAACGCCCTGGCGTGTATTCGGTGGTGTACGAATACGCCCAGCGCGAAGAAGGCATTGCCGCCGGTGAACTCGCCTTGAAGCTGCTGGATTCGCTGCTGCCGCAGGCGCTTCGCAGCGCAACCGACGCCACGTGGGACTGGGACCACGAGCGCGACCAGTTCATCCTTTACGCGCAACGTCGCGCGCTGGGGCCGTCGACTGCATCATTGGTGCGCGCGGCGGAAGAACGCGGGATTCCGTGGTTGCGCCTGAACCAGCAGTCGCTGGTGCAGCTGGGCCACGGCAAGTACCAGCAGCGCATCCAGGCCACGATTACCGGCCGCACCCCGCACATCGCAGTGGAGCTGGCCAGCGACAAGGAAGAAACCAACAAGATCCTGGGCTCACTCGGGCTGCCCGTGCCCCGCCAGCAATTGGTGGCCAGCCAGACCGATGCCCTCAAGGCTGCCCGTCACCTGGCAGGGCCGGTGGTGCTGAAGCCGTACAACGGCAATCATGGCCGCGGCATTACCATCAACATCACTGCAGACGACGATATCCGCGCCGCCTTCCAGGCCGCACGCGAGCACTCGCATTCGGTCATCGTCGAGACCTTCCAGGTCGGCGACGACCACCGCCTGCTGGTCGTGAACGGCGAGCTGATCGCCGCGACCAAACGCACGCCGGGGCATGTGGTGGGTGACGGCAAGACGACCGTTGCCGAACTTGTCGAGCTAATCAACAGCGATCCGCGCCGCGGCGTCGGCCACGAAAAGGTGCTGACCCGGATCGAACTGGACCGCGAAGCCAACATGATGCTGGAGCGCGTCGGCATGAACGCCGATTCGGTTCCGACAGATGGCGACGTCGTTTACCTGCGTTCCACCGCGAATCTCTCCACGGGCGGTACCGCCACCGATGTCACCGACATCATCCATCCGGACAACCGCGACATGGCGGTGCGCGCGGTGCGCGCGATCGGCCTGGACGTGGGCGGCGTGGATTTCATCACCCCCAACATCGCCGAAAGCTACAAATCGATCGGCGGCGCGATCTGCGAGGTCAATGCCGCGCCTGGGTTCCGCATGCACATCGCACCGAGCGAGGGCACCCCACGCGACGCGGCCGCGCCAGTCGTCGACATGCTGTTCCCGCCAGGCACGCCATCGCGGGTGCCGATCGCCGCGGTGACCGGCACCAATGGCAAGACCACCACCGCACGCATGCTGGCGCACATCGCCAAGATGGCAGGGTTCACGCCGGGCCTGACCACCACTGACGGCGTCTACATCGACGGCCAGCGCACGGTCGAAGGCGACATGACCGGGCCGATGTCGGCGCGCATGGTGCTCTCCGATCCGCAGATTGATCTCGCCGTGCTGGAAACCGCGCGCGGCGGCCTGCTGCGTTCGGGCATGGGCGTGAGCGAGGTCGATGTTGGCGCGGTGATCAATGTCGCCTCCGACCATTTGGGCCTGAAGGGCATCGATACCCTGGAGCAGTTGGCCGAGATCAAGCGCATCGTGGTCGAGGTGGCCAGCGAATGCGCGGTGCTCAATGCCGACGACCCGAATGTGCTGAAGATGTCGGCCTACACCGATGCCAAGGTGATCTGCTACGTCACCATGAACCCGTCGCACCCGCTGGTGCGCGAACACATTCGCGCGGGCGGCCGAGCGTGTGCGCTGGAGGCCGGCATCAACGGCCACATGATCACGCTGTACGACAAGGGCAGCCACATCCCGCTGATGTGGACCCACCTGATCCCGGCCACGATGGAAGGCCGAGCCCTGCACAACGTGCAGAACGCGATGATCGCCGCGGCGATGGCGTTCTCGCTGGGGATGAAACTCGACGCGATCCGCCACGGCCTGCGCACCTTCGACACCACCTTCTTCCAGGCGCCGGGCCGGATGAACGTTTACAGCGAACATCCGTTCAAGGTCGTGATGGATTACGGCCACAACGCACACGCGGTCGGGGTGATGGCGGAGCTTGCACAACGGCTCGATGTCAGCGGTCGCCGGATCGTGGTGCTGTCCGGCCCCGGCGATCGTCGTGACGAGGACCTGCGCGCGATCGCCGATGCGGTCGCCGGCAAGTTCGATCATTACATCTGTCGTCGCGACGATGGCCTGCGAGGTCGCGATGGCGACGAGGTGCCGATGATCATGGGCCGCGCGCTGCGGGCCGCCGGCGTGGACGAAGACGCGATCAGCCTGATACCGGACGAGCAGGAGGCCGTGGATGCGGCGCTGCACATGGGCCGTCCTGGCGACCTGGTGCTGGTGTTCGCCGATGCGCTGACCCGCACCTGGAAGCAGATCATTCGCTTCACCCCCGAGGGCGACATGCCGAAACGGGCACCGCCCGTGGAAATCCCGGAACTGCAGACATCGATCGACGAACGCCTGGTGGCGGCGATGGAGGGCGTGGTACGTGACGAACGCGGCCTGCGCTTCGAGCGCGAAGAAAACGACTGAGCCGAAGACCAATCACATGCATGCCCCCTTCGAGGAATCGCGCCGGCTGACTGGTAGCAACCTGTATTTCGACGGCCCCGGCGCGGCGCTGGAAACTGCGCGCGGCGTGGCCATTGATGCGGAGACACTGCAGCGTTGGCGCGACAACATCGGCCGCCTGCGCAGCGCGCTGGGCTGGGCCGATGGCGCGGTGGTTGTGCGCGAGCATCGCAGCGGGTCCTCGCTGGCGTTCGCCGCGCCGATCGACCAGCTGTACACCGCCGCCGAAGCCAACGAATGGGCGCTGCATGCCGCGCTTGGGCTGCGCACCGGCGACGCACCGGTTGACGGCGACAGTGAATCGCCGCGCCCGCACGTCGCCCATTTTGATGACGAACAAGCACTACGCCAGTTGCGCCGGCTCGCACAGTTGGAAGCCAAGCCCGCATTGATCGCATTGCTGGACGCGGCGCAGGCGCGCGGTATCCCCGCGCATGCGGACGATGACGACGTGTCGATCGGCGAGGGCGAACACGCGCAGGCGTGGCAGTTGCCCGGGTTGCCCGACATAGAAGCCGTGCCGTGGCCTGCGTTGCGCGCCATCCCGAAGGCGGTGGTCACCGGCTCCAATGGCAAGACCACCAGCGTGCGCCTGCTTGCCGCGATGCTGCGCGCGCAAGGGCTGACGCCCGGCTACAGCAGTACCGACGGGTTGATGGTGGGTGGCGAATGCATTGATGCCGGCGACTACTCGGGCCCGGTCGGCGCGCGCACCGTGCTGCGCCATCCACGGGTGCAGGCGGCGGTGCTGGAAACCGCGCGCGGCGGCCTGCTGCGGCGCGGCCTGGTCGCGCGCGATGCGCGCGTCGCGCTGGTCACCAATGTCAGCGCCGATCATTTCGGCGAATACGGCATCCACACCTTGGACGACATCGCCGCGGTCAAGTTGACCGTGGCCAAGTCATTGGCCGATGACGGTGTGCTGGTGCTCAACGCCGACGACGCGGTGCTGATGCGCAGTGCTGAATCGCTGCGCGCAACCCGTCGCGTCGCCTGCTTCGCGATGACGCTTGAGACCGCACGCGCAGCGTCCGATGGCCTCGCCTGTGGCGTCGAAGATGGGCACCTGTTGCTGGTCGATGGCGATGCCACGCACGATCTGGGCGAGGTCAAAGAAATGCCGCTGACCCTGCTTGGCAGCGCGGCCTACAACATCGCCAACATCGCCGGCGCGGCGCTTGCGGCGTTCGTGCTTGGCGTCATGCCCGCGCAGATTGCCGGCGTGCTGGCGCGCTTCGGCAGGGACGGCCGCGACAATCCCGGCCGCCTGCAGCAATGGCGTTTCGGCGACGATGCGCATGCGCTGCGCGTGCTGCTGGACTACGCGCATAACCCGGATGGCCTGCGCGCACTGTTGCAGGTCGCGCAAGCCCAGCGCGGGCATGGCCGGCTGGCGCTGATCCTGGGGCAGGCCGGCAATCGCGGCGACGACGACATCCGCGCCCTGGCCGACGTGGCCGCCGATGCCCGGCCGGACCGGGTCTGGCTCA
>JBBSTP010000117.1:0-6726 GCA_038235795.1 Lysobacterales bacterium
CTCCAGGCCAAGCTGTTCCAGGTCAGCCGCGATGGCAGCAAGGTGGCTTATGAGGGCCCAATGATCAAGCGAGGCCTGCCCAACGCCAGCGATTTCGCCATCCTGCGCCCAGGCCAGAGCCTGCGTAGCGTGGTGGAGCTGGCCGACGCCTACGACATGCGCAAGGGCGGCACCTACACGATCACCCTTGTATCGCCGCTGCAACATGCCTCGATGTCCGACGGCAGGATGCTCAAGAATGGGCGCGGCCTGCCGCTGACCCTGCAGAGTGCGCCGCTGCGCATGTATGCCGCCGGAAAGTTGCCGAGCATCAAGGGCAAGGGCAAGCCGCCAAGTGGCGGCGGCACCGTCGTGAATGGCGTGAGCTACGTCGGATGTTCCACCACCGAGATCAGCGATGCCGGAGCCGCGGTCACCTCCGCACGCGGCTATACGGAAAATGCGAAGGGCTACTTGAATACCGGAACCACAGGACCCCGCTATACGACATGGTTCGGCGCTTACACCGCCAGCCGCTACGGCACCGCCGCCCAACACTTTGTCGCAATCGATTCAAAAATGGACCAGAGCGCTGGCGAAGTGACCATCAACTGTGGCTGTAACCAGAGCTCCTACGCCTACGTGTATCCGACAAGGCCCTATGAGATCTTCGTTTGCCGTGCGTTCTGGACCGCGCCGAACACCGGTACCGATTCCAAGGCCGGCACCCTGGTGCATGAAATGAGCCACTTCAACGCCGTGGCCGGCACAGACGACGTGGTCTATGGCCAAACTGGCGCGAAGAACCTGGCGATCAGCGACCCGGCTAGCGCATTGAACAACGCCGACAGCCACGAATACTTCGCAGAAAATACGCCTGCTCAGAATTGATCGAAGGCATCAGCGACTTGAAAAGGCCCGCACTGCGGGCCTTTTTTTACAAGCGGCGCTTCGTAGCGGATACGCAGGTAAACCGCGGATGACTGCGAACGGCAAATCCTTTGTTTTGTGAGGAATGCATTCATCGTCGACCCAATAGTGTTGCGAGGTGTCGAGGGCACCCGTCCCGGCAAGTCTTTCCTCCTCAAGGAGTCATCGATGAACGTCCGCGCAATCCCCCTGAAGATCCTCGGCGCCGCCGGCCTTGCGATGGGTCTGGCCCTGTCCGTTGGCTGCGCAAGCACAGGCCCCGGCTATGCCTCGGGAAACAACGGCTACAACAACGGCTATCCGGCCAACTCCAACGTCAATTGCTACGACTGTGGCGTGGTCACTCGCATTGAAACCGGCGTCGGTAGCCGGGCGCCCAATGCCACGGGTGCAGTGGTCGGCGGCTTGGTGGGTGCAGTGGCCGGTCGCAAGATCGCCGATAGCAACACCGACAGCCAGGGCCGCAAGAACACGGCCACGGTCGCAGGCGCCGTCGCAGGCGGACTGATCGGCAACGCGATCCAGAATCGAGCTGGCACCGGCTACAACGTTTACGTCCGTCTGGATAACGGCCAGCAGGTCGTTGCCATGCAGGACGACATCGGTGCCATGCGCGAAGGGTCCCGCGTGCGCGTCACCAATGGACATGCCTACATGCGCTAAGCGCTGCTGATCGAATCGTCTGATTCAATCGTCGCGAACAACCACCGAGAAACCAAACGGCCCGCATCGCGGGCCGTTTTTGTTGGTCAATGATGCAATCTGGTCCAGAATGCACGGTCGACCCAATCGCGAGCCCGCATGGACCCCACCGCGCTTTACTACCTGATTGCCACCGCCTTGATCGTGATCGGGCTGGTCGGCACTGTATTGCCCGCACTGCCCGGACTGCCGCTGGTCTTCGCGGGCATGTTGCTCGCCGCATGGGCGGGCGGCTTCCAGCAGGTCGGTGTTCCGATGCTGGTCCTGCTCGGCCTCCTCACCGTGGTCTCGCTGGTGGTGGATTTCTGGGCCACAGCGGTGGGTGCCAAGCGCGTCGGCGCGAGTCGAAAAGCGATTATCGGGGCGATGCTCGGCACCCTGGGTGGCTTGGCGTTCGGACCGATTGGCTTGCTGCTGGGACCGTTTGCCGGCGCACTCGGGGGCGAACTGTTGCACCGGCGCAGCCTGGGCCCTGCGGATATCGGCGACGCCGCGAAGATCGGGTTCGGCACATGGATGGGGATCCTGTTCGGCGTGGTCCTCAAGTTGGGGCTTGCCTTCGCGATGCTGGGCCTGTTCGCGCTTGCGTGGTGGCTGTGAAGGCTTTCACACGATGCTGAACGCGGATCCCCGAGCCTGACAAGCACGACTGAACCCGGATACACCCGATGCCCTTACGCTGGAGCCGCAAACGCATGATCTGGACCATTGTGATCACCGCCATCGTGACGTTGCTCGTCGCGGTTCTGGCCATGAACTTCAAGACGTCGGAAAAGTCGCTGGAGCGCAAGATCGAGCATCGCTACCCGGTGTCCGACCCCCAGTTCCAGCGCGAGATGGGCGTGTTGCTGGGGCCGGGGATCACGTCCGGCAACAAGGTCGTCGACCTGCAGAACGGGGAACAGATTTTCCCCGCGATGCTGGATGCGATCCGTAGCGCGCGCCGCACGATCACCTTTGAAACCTATATCTATTGGTCAGGCGACATCGGCAAGCGCGTCGCCGATGCACTGGAAGAGCGTGCCCGTGCCGGGGTCAAGGTCAAGCTGATGATCGACTGGGCCGGCAGCATCAAGATGGAGGACAAGCTGCTTGAGAAATTAAGGACCGCAGGCGTCGATCTGCAACAGTATCGTCCGCTGAAGTGGTACAACCTCGGCCGCCTCAACAACCGTACCCATCGCAAGTTGCTGGTCGTTGATGGCCGCGTGGGCTTTACTGGTGGCGTGGGCGTCGCTGATCCGTGGATGGGTCACGCGCAGGATCCGGATCATTGGCGGGACATGCATTTCCGCATCGAAGGCCCCGTCGTCGCGCAGATGCAGGCCGCCTTCAATGACAACTGGATCAAGACCACTGGCGTTGTGCTCAACGGCGAGGAATATTTCCCCCCACTAGAGCCCGCCGGCGACATGAACGCGCACATGTTCGTGGCTTCGCCAGCAGGCGGCAGCGAAAGCATGCATCTCATGTATCTGATGTCGATCGCAGCGGCGCAACACAGCATCGACCTGGAAGCGGCCTATTTCGTCCCCGACGACCTGATGATCAAGGCCCTGATCGCGGCCCGCCACCGTGGAGTCAAGATCCGCGTGATCGTGCCGGGTCCCCATATCGACTCCGAAACGGTGCGGTTCGCGTCGAAGGCCAACTGGGGCGAATTGCTGCTTGCCGGCGTGGAAATCTACGAGTACCAGCCAACCATGATCCACAACAAGCTGCTGATCGTGGACGACGAGATGACGTCGGTGGGTTCGACCAACTTCGACGTGCGCTCGTTCCGTTTGAACGACGAGGCCAGCCTCAACGTTTACGACACTCAATTCGCCCAGCGAATGGAGGAAGTGTTCGAAGACGACATGAAGCCCACGATCCTGTTTTCCTACGAAATGTGGAAAAAACGTCCATTGAAGGAAAAACTGATCGAGAAGTTCATCGTGCCCCTCAAGTCACAGCTTTGATGTCGACGCCCCCACCCGCCGCCGCAGTAGTCGCAGCGCCTGGGGGCGACGTCTCCGAACGGTTTGCGGCCGCCCTGATCCAAGTCCAGGCCAAGCTATTGGTGATGCTCGCCAATGTCCCGCTGCTGCTGCTGGCCATCGTCATCATCGTGCTCGCATTCTTGCTGGGTAACTTCTTCAGCAAGCACCTGCACTTCCTGAAGCGTCTCAGCCAGCGCAACCCGTACCTGGATGGCTTGCTGCGGGTTGCGGTCAAGATCGTGGTCGTGCTCATCGGCGTGCTGATCGCGCTCGACCTGCTCGGTGCGACTGCGCTGGTCGGGGCGGTCCTCGGCTCCGCCGGCATGATCGGCCTGGTGGTCGGCTTTGCGTTCAAGGATCTCGCCGAGAATTACGTGGCAGGCGTGTTGCTCAGCCTGCGCAAGCCATTCTCCCCCGGCGACAAGGTGGGCGTCGATGGCAACATCGGTAATGTCGTGGCGCTGACTTCGCGCGCAACGGTCCTGCTGACGGAGAACGGCAACCACTTGATGCTGCCCAACAGCCTGGTGTTCAAGTCGGTGCTGGTCAATTTCACCCGCAACCCGAAGCGACGCTTCGAGTTCGACCTTGGGCTCACCGCCAATGCACCGCTGCATGGCGCGATGGATACCGGGATCGCCGCGCTGGCGTCGCTTCAAGGCGTGCTGGCGGATCCGGCGCCCACAGCGCTCATCCTGGAAGTCCCGCCCGAAGGCGCAACGCTTCGCTTCATGGGCTGGATCGACCAGACCAGCAACGACCTGCTCAAGACCCGCAGCGAAGGATTGAGGCAGGTGTTCCGGGCACTACGCGCTGCCGGCATGGCGCCTACGGAAAATGTCCAGCGGATCCGCCTGGAGCGCGACGGCATCGAGCCCGCGAACGCGCATGAGATCGAGGCCGAACGCGACACCTCGGTCGATCACGCGCTGGACGCACAGATGGGACAGGCGCGCATGGAAGAAAAGGGCGCGGATTTGCTCGATGACCCTGTGGCGGCCGACGGCGATCAACTGCCGTAGAGCAGGAAACCCGGTCCCGCCACAACCCGCGTATTGCTCAAGCAAGCACCAACGGAATACTGGCCGCCGAATCCGCGATCCTGGCCTTCCATTGGCGCGGGCCGGTTTCATGCACCGACGTGCCGAGTGAATCGACCGCAACGGTCACGGGCATGTCCTGCACCGTGAATTCGTAGATCGCCTCCATGCCGAGGTCGGCGAAGCCCACGACACGCGCAGCCTTGATCGCCTTCGATACCAGGTACGCCGCGCCGCCGACCGCCATCAGGTAGGCCGAGCCGTGCCGGCGGATCGCATCGATCGCCACCGGCCCGCGCTCGGCCTTGCCGACCATACCCAGCAGGCCGGTCTGTTCCAGCACCTGCTCGGTGAACTTGTCCATGCGCGTCGCCGTGGTCGGCCCCGCAGGACCGACGATCTCGTCGCGCACCGGATCGACCGGACCCACGTAATAGATCAAACGCCCACGCAGGTCGACCGGCAGCGCCTCGCCGCGGTCGAGCATGCCGACGATGCGCTTGTGCGCCGCGTCGCGGCCGGTCAGCAGCCTGCCGTTGAGCAGCAGGGTCTCGCCGGGCTTCCAGCTGGCGACATCGTCCCTGGTCAGCGTGTCCAGGTCGACGCGACGACCCTTGGATGCGTCGTAGGTGAGCTTCGGCCAGTCCTCAAGCGAAGGCGGCTCCAACATCACCGGGCCGCTGCCGTCCAGGGTGAAATGTGCATGCCGGGTCGCGGCGCAGTTGGGGATCATCGCCACCGGCAGGTTCGCGGCGTGGGTCGGGAAATCCTTGACCTTGACGTCCAGCACCGTGGTCAGCCCGCCCAGGCCCTGCGCGCCGATGCCGAGCGCATTGACCTTCTCGAACAACTCCAGGCGCAGTTCCTCGGCGCGGTTCGACGCGCCACGTGCCTGCAGGTCGGTGATGTCGATCGCCTCCATCAGTGATTCCTTGGCCAGCAACATCGCCTTTTCAGCGGTGCCGCCGATACCGATGCCAAGCATCCCCGGCGGACACCAGCCCGCGCCCATGGTCGGCACGGTCTTCAGCACCCAGTCGACGATGGAATCGGACGGGTTGAGCATCGCGAATTTCGACTTGGCCTCGCTGCCGCCGCCCTTGGCTGCCACGATGACATCCACCGTGTTGCCTGGCACGACCTTGACGTTGACCACGCCCGGCGTGTTGTCCTTGGTGTTGACGCGCTTGCCTGCGGGGTCCGCCAGCACGCTGGCACGCAATTTATTATCGGGGTGGCTGTAGGCGCGGCGCACGCCTTCCTGGACCATGTCGTCCACACCCATCGTCGCGTCGTCCCAGCGCACGTCCATGCCGATTTCAAGGAACACGGTGACGATGCCGGTGTCCTGGCAGATCGGCCGATGGCCTTCGGCGCACATCCGGGAATTGATCAGGATCTGTGCGATCGCGTCCTTTGCCGCCGGCGATTGTTCGCGCTCGTACGCCGTGGACAGACTGCGGATGTAGTCGACCGGATGGTAGTAGCTGATGTACTGCAGCGCGTCAGCGACCGACTGGATCAGGTCGTCCTGGCGGATCGAAGCGGAAACACGTGGGGTCATGGCAAGACAAGGCGGCGGGGGAACGCTATTTTAGGCCGGAGCCGCATTCACCTGCAGCGTAACCACCGGACGCCACACTGCCAGCATGTCGCCAACCCTGCCTGCTATCCAGATGAACATGCGCCAGCGCTTCAGCGCGATGCGCAACATCGCGCCGTTCCTGCGCGAGATCTGGGCCACCAGCAAGCCAATGACGCTGGCCTCGATCAGCATTCGCCTGGTTCGCGCGTTCCTGCCGATCGCCACCCTGTACATCGGGAAATTGATCATCGACGAAGCCGTGCGCCTGCTCGGGCTCGGCGTAGAACAGGAACTCAGCGCCGCCTGGCAGTCCGGCCAACTCAATCACTTGTTGAACCTGCTTGGCCTGGAATTCGGCCTGGCAATTGGCGCCGATCTGCTCGGGCGGCTGGTGGGCTATGTCGACACCCTGCTGTCCGAGCGTTTCACCAATGCGACCAGCATCCGCCTGATGGAACACGCAGCCACCCTGGACCTGGAGGATTTCGAGGACGCCGACCTGCAGGAC
>JBBSTP010000118.1:0-6685 GCA_038235795.1 Lysobacterales bacterium
GACTACGAGGCTACTGGCGCGGCATCGTCAGCCGGGTGCGTTGGCCAATGCACACCGGCCAGCTGGAAGGGACCAACAACAAGATCAAGGTGATCAAGCGCATGGCATACGGTTACCGCGACAGCGACTACTTCTTCCTCAAGATCAAAGCCGCCTTCCCCGGTAATCCGTGAAGAACCTTTTTTTTATGTGGGTTTGGTGCGAGGTCACTGGCATGCCTGGGTGTCACCGCTCAATCGGCGGCCAACTGCACCCATGCCGGCGTATGGTCGCTGGCGCGCTCCCAAGCGCGTGGGGTGCGGTCGATGCCGGCATCGATCGCTTTCGCCTTCAGTGCATCGGACACCAGGGTCAGGTCGATGCGCAGGCCCAGGTCACGGCGGAACGCGGCCTGCCGGTAATCCCACCAGCTGAAAATGCCCGGCTCGTCGTGGTGCAGGCGGAAGGCGTCATGCAGGCCGAGATCGAACAGGCGCTTGAGCGCGGCGCGCTCGCCGGTCGAGGTCAGGATGTGGTGGTCGTTCCACACCGCGGGATCGTTCACGTCGCGGTGGTCGGGAGCAATATTGAAGTCGCCCATGACCACCAGCCGCGGATGCGTGCGGATCTCGTCGGCCAGCCAGCCATGCACCGCCTCCAGCCAGCGCATCTTGTAGGCATATTTCTCGGTGCCGATGTCCTGTCCGTTGACCACGTACAGGTTGACGATGCGCACGCCATTGACCGTCGCCGCGATCGCACGGGCCTGCATGTCGTCGAAGCCGGGGATGCCCGCCTGTATGTCGCTGATCGGGTGCCGGGCCAGGATCGCCACGCCGTTGTAGGTCTTCTGGCCGGCGAACACGCTGCGGTAACCGCGGGCCAGCAGCGGATCCTCGGGAAACTTGTGGTCCTCGAGCTTGGTTTCCTGCAGGCCGACCACGTCCGGGCCGAAATCGGTGAGCCACTGCTGCAGGTGCGGCAGCCGCACGTTGAGGGAATTGACGTTCCAGCTGGCGATTCTCATCTGGCTGCTCTCATCTGGCTGCTCTCATCTGAGGATACTCATCTGACGGTACTCGTCTGACGGTACCCGTCGTCGGCAACCGCGCGCGTTGAACGGCAGTGTACAAGCCGTCCTACCCCACCTTTGGCACTGCTGGCTCCGCGCCCGACGGGTATGCTTGCGGATTCACGCCCAAATACGGAGTCTCCATGAATCGCACCCTGCTCACGGTGGCGCTGGTAAGCGCGCTTGCCGCCTGTGCCAGCACCTCGAACTCGCCCATGGCCAGCCAGACCTCCAGTCCGGCGCCGGTGACAGCCGCAAGCCCGAAGTTGGGTAGTTTCGGCGTCGATCTTTCCGCGCGCGACCTGGCGGTTGCCCCGGGCGACGACTTCAACCGCTATGCCAGCGGCCATTGGCTGGACACCTACCAGCTCAAGGACGACGAGACCAGCTTCGGCTCTTTCCGCGCGCTGCGGGACGAGTCCGAGGTGCAGACCCGCCAGATCTTCGACGACATCGCCCAGCGCACGGACCTCGCGCCGGGCAGCAATGAGCAGAAGGTGCGCGACTTCTACAACAGCTACATGGATCGCGATGCACGCAACGCGGCCGGTATCGCGCCACTGCAGCCAGTGCTCGACAGGATCGCGGCGGTCGACTCGATGCCGGCGCTGGTCAAGCTGTTCGGCGAATCCGACGTGACCGGCACCAACGCACCGATCGGTGCCGGGGTCGGCTTGGACCGCATGAATCCGGACCGTTACCTGATCGGGATCGGGGTCGGCGGGTTCGGTTTGCCGGACAAGGACTACTACATCAACAAGGACCCGCGCTTCGTTGGAATCCGCGCTGCGTATGTCAAGCACCTGCAAACCATGTTGGGTTTCGCCGGTGTAAGCGACGCCAAGGCGCGCGCGGAAGCGGTGATGGCATTGGAAACCAAGCTGGCCAAGGCCACATGGGACCGCGCCGAGATGAGGAACCGCGACAAGACCTATAACCTGACCAAGTTCGCCGACCTGTCCAAACGCTATCCGGGCTATGACTGGAGCGCGCAGTTCAAGGCGCAGGGCCTGCCGATTCCGGAAGAGGTCAACGTCAGCACGCCGAGCGCAGTCGGCCCGATCATCGCCATCATCAACAAGACCCCGCTGAATGTGTGGCGCGACTACCTGACCATCAGCGCGATCGACAACAACGCCGGTCTGCTGAGCAAGCAGATTGACGACGCGGCGTTCGCGTTCAATGGCACCGTCCTGTCCGGCCAGAAGGTGCAGCGCGACGACTGGAAACGCGCCATCGGGCTGGTCGGTGGTGGCCAGGGCCTGGGCGAAGCAGTCGGCCAGATCTACGTCGGCAAGTTCTTCAAGCCGGAAGCCAAGGCGGCGATGGACGATTTGGTCGCCAACCTGCGGCTGGCACTGCGAGAGAACCTGAGCAAGATCGACTGGATGGGCGCCGCGACCAAGACCGAGGCTTACAGGAAACTCGATTCGTTCCGCCCGAAGATCGGTTATCCGAGCAAGTGGCGCGATTACGGCAGCGTGACCATTACCCCGGACAACCTCATGGGCAATGTTTTGGCCATGCGCAAGTATTACCTCGATGACCAGAACGCGCGCATCGGCAAAAAGACTGATCGCGAGGAATGGGGCATGACGCCGCAGACGGTCAACGCTTATTACAATTCGAGCTTCAACGAGATCGTGTTTCCGGCTGCCATCCTGCAGGCACCCTTCTTCGACCTCAATGCCGATCCGGCAGTGAACTACGGCGCGATCGGTGCGGTGATCGGCCATGAAATGGGCCACGGGTTCGATGACCAGGGCAGCAAGTCGGACTGGGCAGGCATCCAGCGCAAGTGGTGGACCGATGAAGATCGCGCCCGTTTCGAAACCCGGGTGACCGCGCTCGGCGCCCAATACGATGCGTTCTGCCCGCTCGACAAGGTCTGCGTGAATGGCGCGCTGACCATGGGCGAGAACATCGGCGACCTGGGCGGCCTGTCAATGGCCTACACCGCTTACAAGCTGAGCCTGGATGGAAAGCCGGCGCCAGTGATCGATGGTCTCACCGGCGACCAGCGCTTCTTCCTGGCGTGGGCACAAGTGTGGAAATCCAAGTATCGCGACGAAACCCTGGTCAACCAGATCAAGTCCGATCCGCATTCACCGGGCATGTACCGCGCCAATGGCCCCTTGCGCAATTTCGATCCGTGGTACGCCGCGTTCGACGTCAAGCCGGGCGACAAGATGTACCTGCCGCCGGAACAGCGCGTAAGCATCTGGTAATCCGGTCGCGGGTTGCTTGAATCCATGCAAAAGGCCGGCACTCGCCGGCCTTTTGTCTGTCCGGGACCGTCAGTGCAGCAGCAGTTTGATGAAACGGTCGACCCTGGAATAAGGCGGCTTCAGCAGGTCGCTGCCGGCAAGCCGCGATTGCCAGACGATCGGCAATTGCTTGCTGAAGGCATCAAAGCCGGTGCGCCCGTGGTAGGCACCCATGCCGCTGGCACCGATACCTCCGAACGGCAACGCATTGATGCCGAAATGCAGCAACGTGTCGTTGACGGTAACGCCGCCCGAAAGTGTCCTGCCGAGGATGCGCTCGACCTGCGAACGTTCATTGCTGAAGGGATACAGCGCCAATGGCCGGTCGTTGGCGTTGACGTAGGCGATGGCTTCGTCAAGGTTTCGATAGGCGCGGATCGGCAGGATCGGCCCGAAGATTTCTTCCTGCATCAGCTTGGCATCGTCGCTCGCATCCAGCACCAGTGTCGGCGCGAAGTAGCGCGTCGCCGGATTGCTTTCGCCAAGCGGTATCACCTGCGCGCCGCGCTCGCGCGCATCGTCCAGATAGCCTTGCAGGCGCGCGTACTGGCTGTCGTTGACGATGTGGGTGAAGTCGCCCGGGTTATCGCCGCCGTAGCGCGCCGCGACTTCGCCTTTCAGCGCGTCGACCAGCGCATCGCGGCGGTCGGCATCGACCAGCACGTAATCCGGGGCGATGCAGGTCTGGCCACCGTTGAACCACTTGCCGGTGGCCAGCCGGGCCGCGGCCTTTTCGACCGGATAGTCGTCACAGACAATTGCCGGTGATTTGCCGCCTAGTTCCAGCGTCAACGGCGTCAGGTTGGGCGCGGCTGCGGCCATCACCTTGCGGCCGATCGCGGTGGAGCCGGTGAACACCAGGTGGTCCAGCGGGAGCGCGGCAAATGCGGCGGCGACGTCGGCGCCACCGAGTACTACGGCCACCCGCGACGCCGGGAATACTTCGGCCAACAGGTCGCGCAGGAATTCAGCGCTGCGTGGCGTGTGTTCGGATGGCTTCAGGAACACGTGGTTGCCGGCGGCAATGGCGGTTGCCAGTGGCACCAGCGCCAGGTTCACCGGGTAGTTCCAGGGCGCGATCACGCCAACCACGCCGACGGGTTCGGCGCGAAGCTCCGCGCGCGCCGGCCAGAACTTGATGCCGACACCAATCCGCTTGGGTCGCATCCAGCCGCGCAGATGCTTGAGCAGTTGATCGATCTCGCCGAGCACGGTCATCCCATCGGCGATCAGCGACTCATGCCGAGAGCGCCCGCCGAAATCCTCGGAGATTGCATCGGCCATCCCATCGAGTCGGGCTTTGAACGCCCCGCGCAGGTGCTGCAGGTCGTCGCGGCGTTGCGCGTAGTCCGGCTTGCGCGCCTGCCAGCTGTCGCGCAGCCGGGACAGGGTTGGGGCAAGTTCGGCGGCAGTGGAGACAGCGGTGTTTTCCATACGGACGAGTATAGTCTTGGCCGCCGACCCATCCCATGACAGGATCCCAAGATGCCTCTGCGCCCCTACCTGAAACACCTGCCGAGCGTTGGCGAACGCGCGTATGTCGACCCGGATGCGACCGTGATCGGCGATGTCGTGCTGGGCGACGATGTCTCGATCTGGCCCGGCACGATTGTCCGTGGCGACGTCAACTTCATCCGCATCGGCGCGCGCACCAATGTCCAGGACGGGACCGTCGTGCATGTCAGCCATGATGGCCCGCACGCCAAGCTCGGCGGTTTTGCCACCGTGATCGGCGAGGACGTGACCATCGGCCACAAGGCGATCATCCATGCGTGCCGGATCGAAGACGCGGTGCTGATCGGGATGGGCGCGATCTTGCTCGATGGCGTCGTCGTCAAGAAGCACGGGTTCGTCGGCGCCGGTGCGCTGGTGGCGCCGGGCAAGGTCGTGGGCGAGGGCGAGTTATGGCTTGGCAACCCGGCCAGGATGGTGAGGATGCTCAGCGATGCCGAGATCGAAGCGCTGTATTACTCGGCAGGTCATTACGTGCGCTTGAAGGACCACTACCTTTCGGCCAACTGGGCGGCGACATGACACCTCGCCGCCTCTCAGTCCGCGGTCACCAATCCGGCGGAATGGCCGCTCAGTTCGGCGAAAATCGCGCTGGTGTCCGGGCGCACGCCATGCCAAAGCTTGAAACTCTCGGCGGCCTGTTCGACCAGCATGCCCAAGCCGTCGATGGCGTCATGGCAGCCGGTGGCGCGGGCCCAGGCCATGAACGGGATCGCCGCCTCGCCATAGCTCAGGTCCACCGCAGCGGTGCGGCGCCCGACCAGTGAACTCGGCAACGGCGCCAGCATTCCGCCGCGATTGGCCGAGGTGGCATTGATGACCAGGTCGAACTCACCCAGGGCCGCCACGTCGCCAAGGTAGCGCGGGTGCACGCGCCCGGGTTGGCCCAGCAGGTCGGCCAAGGCGTCCGCGCGTTCGGGGCTGCGGTTGACGATGAACAGCTCGCCGATGCCCGCATCCAGCAGGGCCGGCGCGATACCGCGCGCGCCTCCACCGGCGCCGACGATCAGGGTGCGGCGCGCCCGCAGGTCCAGCTTGTGGCGCATGGCCAGGTCGCGGACCAGGCCGGTGCCATCGGTATTGTCCGCATGCCAGCCGTCGGCCGTGCGCACCAGGGTGTTGGCGACGCCGGTGCGCTGCACGCGCTCGCCGAGACTGGTGGCCAGTGTCGCGGCCAGGTCCTTCAATGGCAGGGTGACGTTGGCGCCGCTGCCGCCTGCATCGGCGAACGCCTGCAGCTTTGTGGCGAAATCCTCGGGCCCGACTTCGATCGCGACGTAGCGCACATCGATCCCGGCCTGTTGGCCGAAGGCGGTATGGATGCGCGGCGACAGGGAATGCGAAATCGGCGATCCGAACACGGCGAAGTGTTGATTCACTGGCTGGCTCATTTGAAGCTCCTGTTGAACGCGATCAGTCGGTTTCGCGCAGCCATCGTGCCGCATCGAGGGCAAAATACGTGAGCACGCCGTCAGCGCCTGCGCGCTTGATGCTGGTCAGCGCTTCCAGCGCGCAGGCGCGTTCGTCCAGCCAGCCGTTCTGCGCGGCCGCCTTGAGCATCGCGTACTCGCCGCTGACCTGATAGACGAAGGTCGGCGCGCCGAACTCCTCCTTGACCCGCCGCACGATGTCCAGGTACGGCAGGCCCGGCTTGATCATCACCATGTCGGCGCCTTCGTCCAGGTCCAGCGCGACTTCGCGCACGGCCTCGTCGGCATTGGCCGGGTCCATCTGGTAGGTATGTTTGTTGCCCTTGCCCAACGCACCGGCGCTGCCCACCGCGTCGCGGAACGGGCCATAGAAACTGGATGCGTACTTGGCGCTGTAGGCCAGGATGCGGGTGTGGATGAAGCCC
>JBBSTP010000119.1:0-6590 GCA_038235795.1 Lysobacterales bacterium
GGAGCGGCTCGCTGCTGAACAGGCCGAAGGCGAGCGCATTGTTGCCGAACAGGCGGCGCAGGCTGAGGCCGAACGTATTGCCGCCGAAGCCGCACAAGCTGGTCGCGTGGCGGCCGAGCAGGCAGAAGCCGAGCGTCTGGCGTTTGAGCAGGTCGAGGCCGCGCGTCTGGAAGCCGAACGCATCGAGGCTGAACGCATTGCCGCCGAAGAAGCCGAAGCCGAGCGTGTGGCCGCCGAACAAGCAGCCCAGGTCGAAGCCGAGCGTGTGGCCGCCGAACAAGCAGCCCAGGTCGAAGCCGAGCGCGTTGCCGCTGAGCAGGCCGACGCTGATCGCGTGGAAGCCGAACGCCTGGCCGTCCAACTGGCCGAAGCTGATCGGGTGAAAGCCGAACGCCTGGCTGCCGAGCAGGCCGAGACCGATCGCCAGGAAGCCGAACGCATCACGGCTGCACGGGTCGAGGCCGAACGCCTGGAAGCAGAGCGACTCGCCGCGGCCAGGGCGCAAGCCGAACGCATCGAGGCCGATCGTCGCGCCGCGGACGCCGCAGCTGCTGCCAAGGCGCGCGAACAGGCCGCGCTGGCTGTCCTGTTGGCCAGCGCCACCTCGCCGGATGATCCGGATCAGGCGCTGGACATGGACGAGCTGGATTCCGAACTGGTCGACATCTTCGTCGAAGAGGCCGGCGACCTGCTCGATGAGTCGGATGGCCTGCTCGCGCAACTGCGCCAGGCTCCGGAGGACCGCGAAGCGATGGTCGGCCTGCAACGCGACCTGCATACCATCAAAGGTGGCGCGCGCATGGCAGGCGTGATGCCGGTGGGCGAACTCGGCCATGCGATGGAGACCCTGCTCGAGGCAGTTGTCGCCCAGCGCGCGGAACTTGGCGCCGATGGCGTACCGCTGCTGGAGCGTGGCTTCGATCGCCTGCACGGCATGATCACGCGCGTCGCCGCGCGCCGTGCGATCGGCATGCCGGTGGGCTTGATCGAGGAATTCAACAGCCGCGCCGAAGCACCACTGGCCGCGGCCGAGACGGTCGAGGCGCTCGACGATGGCCTCGCATTCGCGATCCGCGCAGAGCCCAGGAAGGTCGAGCTGAAGCCGTTGTCGTCGCCGCTGGTGACCGACGGGTTCGCCGAAGACGACGACATCGGCGTGCGCGCACCGCAGGAACAGGTGCGCATCCGCGCCGACCTGCTTGATCGCCTGGTGAACTACGCAGGCGAGGTGGCGACCTATCGCTCGCGTCTGGAACAGCAGCTCGGCGCGTTCCGCGGCAACGCCGCGGAAATGGAACAGACCAATATCCGCCTGCGCGACCAGTTGCGCCGCCTGGATGCGGAAACCGAAGCGCAGATCATCGCCCGCTACCAACGCGAGCAGGACACCAACGACGGCAACTTCGATCCGCTGGAGCTGGACCGCTTCAGCACCCTGCAGCAGCTCTCGCGCGCGCTGGCGGAGTCCGCAGCCGACCTGGTGAGCCTGCATGGCTCGATGGATGACCTGACCCGCCAATACGAAACCCTGTTGTTACAACAGTCGCGGGTGAGTTCGGAACTGCAGGAAGGCCTCATGCGCACGCGCATGCTGCCGTTCGATGCGCTGGTGCCTCGCCTGCGCCGGGTGATCCGCCAGGCCACTGGAGAAACCGGCAAGAACGCCCAGCTCAAGCTCGATGGTGCGCAGGGCGAACTCGACCGCAGCGTGTTGGAGCGCATGACCGCGCCGCTGGAGCACATGTTGCGCAATGCGGTTGCGCATGGCCTGGAAGCCCCGGCGGCGCGGCGCAAGCTCGACAAGCCAGCGGAAGGCAGTATCCGCGTCGCGGTACGCCGCGAAGGGTCGGAAGTCGTGCTGCAGGTCAGCGATGACGGCAGCGGCCTGGACCGCGAGGCGATCCGCGCGCGTGCCATCGAACGCGGCCTGATCAAGGCCGACGCGGTGCTGGGCGACGGTGACCTCGACGTGCTGATCCTTGAGCCCGGGTTTTCGACCGCGCAGACGGTCAGCCGCCTGGCCGGTCGCGGAGTCGGCATGGACGTGGTCGCCAGTGAAGTGCGCCAGCTCGGCGGCACCCTGGATATCTCGTCGACACCGGGCCAGGGCACCATGTTCACGCTGCGCCTGCCGCAGACGCTGGCGGTCACCCAGGCGGTGTTCGTGCAGATCGGCGACACCCAGTTCGCGGTGCCGATCGCCTCGGTGCGCGGCGTTGGCCGCATCACCCGCGAGGACATGGCCAAGCCGGACGCGAGCTACCGTTACGGTGGCGAGGACTACGCGCTGCACGACCTCGGCCGCCTGGTCGGCGCCGGCACAGCCAAGGCCGAAGGCCAGATCCAGGTGCCGCTGCTGCTGGTGCGATCGGGCGAGCTGCGCGCGGCGGTGGCCATCGACGAAGTCATCGGCAACCGCGAAATCGTGGTCAAGTCCGGTGGTCCGCAGCTGGCATCAGTGCCGGGCATCTTCGGCGCCACGATCATGGGCGACGGCAGTGTGGTGGTGATCCTCGACATCTCCCCGCTGGTGCGTCGCCAGGCCGCGATGCCGCGCGATATCGAGCCGGTGCAGCAGGTGGTCGAACACCGCCGCGTGCCGCTGGTCATGGTGGTCGACGACTCGATCACCATGCGCAAGGTCACCGGCCGCGTGCTGGAACGCCACAACTTCGAGGTCGCGACCGCGAAGGACGGCATCGACGCACTGGAACGCATGGCAGACGTCATCCCCGACCTGATGCTGCTCGACATCGAAATGCCGCGCATGGATGGTTACGAGCTGGCCACGGTGATGAAGGCCGACCCACGCATGCGTGACGTGCCGATCATCATGATCACATCGCGCACCGGCGAGAAGCATCGCCAGCGCGCGATGGACCTCGGCGTGGAACGCTATCTCGGCAAGCCTTACCAGGAGGTCGAGCTGATGCGCAACGTGTTCGACCTGCTCGGCGTGGAACGCGTCGGCGACGGCATCGGGTCGTGAATCGCAAGCGTGTCGTCCTGCTGGCGCGCCCGGGCGCGGCGCGCGATCGCACGCAGGCGGCGATCGTCGAAGCCGGCGCGGAGATCGCCGCGCTGCTCGACCCCGGCGCGGCCACCGAGGTGGACCTGCGTAATACCGCGCCCGACGTGGTGATGGTGATCCTGGATCCGGCGGTCGAAGCGGTCCTGGACAAGTTCGACGGTGTGCTAGGCGACCCGGCACTCGACATCATGTTCGAGGATGCCGATGTCGCCGCCAAGCGCGAGGGCTGGGAAGCTTCGCGTTGGTCGCGCCACCTCAACGCCAAGCTGTACGGGCACGACGATGTATTGCCGCGCGCGAAGGGCGAACCAGCGATGGCTGACGATGTGGGTCAGCGGTCCGGCGCACGGGACACGCGTTTCAAAGGCGAGATGGAGGCCCTGCAGATACAGGTAGCCGCCTTGCAGGAAACGCGGGACGACAACGCGTCGGGCAAGCGCCCTCGGCATGGCGCGGTGGTGATCGCCGCGGGTATCGGCGGGCCGGATGCGGTGCGCCAGCTGCTTGGCGGACTCCCGGCCGGATTCCCGCGTCCCATCGTGCTATGCCAACGCCTGGAAGGCGGACAGTACGACAAACTGGTGCGGCAGATGCAACGCGCGACGCCGCTACAGGTCGTGCTTGCGCAGGCCGGCGATCCATTGCAGGCAGGCACCGTGCATGTGTTGCCGGAAGGCCTTGGCGTGCAGGGCGCGGCGGCGGGTTTGGTATTCTCACCGTCATCTTCCGAACCGGCCTTCGCAGCACTGCTGCCGGCCGAAAGTGGCCTGCTGCTGCTCAGCGGCGCCGACGTGACATTGGTCGATGCGGCAATGACGCTCGGTTGGGCGGGCGGCTTGGTCGTGGGCCAATCACCGGAAAACTGTTTCGATCCCACCGCCAGCAATGCGCTGGTCGCGCGCGGCGGACAGGCGGTGACCCTGTCCAAGCTGCACCTTAAACTGCTCGAACGCTGGCCCGTCTAGAGGTCCATCCATGTCAGATTCCGATTCCATCATCCGCGGCGTGCTGATCCAGGTGGCAGACGCCAAGTTGCTGCTGCCCAATGCCACGATTGCCGAAGTGTTGTCCTACGCAGATCCGGAGCCGGTCGCCGGTGCGCCCGACTGGCTGCTGGGGCGCATCCGCTGGCGTGGCTGGCAGCTGCCGTTGGTGGCGTTCTCCCGCTTCAGCGGCATCGATGGCGATGAGCAGGGCGGCCTGGGCAGCAAGGTGATCGTGCTCAAGGCACTCGGTGGCGATGCCAAGCGCCCGTTCTTCGCGATCCTGACCCAGGGCTTTCCGCGCCTGGTCACGGTCACCGAAACCGCGTTGGGCTCGGACAGCAGCAACGACGCGGTGCCCGAGGGCGTCTTGGCGCGGGTGCGACTCAACGACGACGATGCATTGCTGCCGGACCTGGCAACGATCGAAGGCCGCATCAACGAGGTTTTCGCGAACGCCGCCTGAGCCGCTGCGAATCAACGTCACTTTTGGGATTCGGTGCCGGAATCGCCTAGCGCAGGTCCCCATGTAGCGCCTGCAGGGCCGAAATCGCGGCGAGGCCCGCGGTCTCGGTGCGCAACACTCGTGGACCCAGGCTGAGCCCGCTGAAGCCGGCCGCGAGTAGTTGCCCGCGATCCTGCCCTGACCAGCCACCTTCCGGGCCGACCGCAAGATGAACAGGTTGCAATTGATCCACGATGAGCCGCGACAGGGACAAGTCGCCATCCGGATCCAGCAGCAGGCGCAGGCCGCCAGCGGGTAATGCTGCAACCGCCTGCGCCAACGGCAGCGGCATCGCAACGTCAGGGATGCGGGCGCGCCCGCTCTGTTCGCAGGCCGATACCACCACGCCGCGCCAGTGCGCCAGTCGCTTGTCCGCACGCGCGCCGTCGAGCTTGACCTCGCTGCGCTGCGAATACAGTGGATGCAGTGACGCAACGCCAAGCTCGGTGGCTTTTTTCAGGATCAGGTCCATCTTTTCGCCCCGGGCCACCCCTTGCAGCAGGCTCAACCGCAAGGGCGACTCGTTGTCGATGGCGGTGCCCGCGCCGACCGCGACGCGGACGGTGCGCTTGCCCACTTCGACCAGCCGGGCCGGATGGTCATGGCCGTTGCCATTGAACAGCACGCAGGTGTCGCTCACGCCCAGGCGCAGCACGCGAGCCAGGTGATTGGCCGCATTTTCCGGCAATGCGATCTCGCTTCCGGCGATCAGGGGCAGATCGACATGGACCCGGGTCATGCGCATGCCGTGGCCTCCTCGATCGCCTCGGCAGTGACGCGTGCCAACAATTGCAGTTGCGCCTCGTCGATGCAGTAGGGCGGCATCCAGTACAGCGTGTCGCCAAGCGGGCGCAGCACCACGCCACGTTCCAGGGCGGCACGGTAGGCGCGCAGGCCGATCCGCAGCGCGGGATCAAACGGTGTGTGGCGGTCGCCGTCCTGGGTGAGTTCGAACGCCACGATCATCCCGGCCTGGCGCACATTGGCGACGTGCGGCATATCCGCTAACGGCGCCGCCAGTTCGGCCATGCGCAACGCAGTTGCTCGGTTACGCGCGAGCACGTCGTCGTCGCGGAAGATCGCCAGCGAGGCCAGCGCCGCGGCGCAGGCCAGCGGGTTTCCGGTATAGCTGTGCGAATGCAGGAATGCGCGCTCGCGCGAGTCGTCGAGGAAGCCGTCATAGATCGCCTGCGTGGCCAGGACCGCGGCCAACGGCAGGAAGCCGCCGGTCAGGCCTTTCGACAAACAAAGAAGGTCCGGCTGCACGCCCGCCTGTTCGCAGGCGAACAAGGTGCCGGTGCGACCGAAGCCGACTGCGATCTCGTCGGCGATCATGAAGATGCCATGGGCATCGCAGAGTTCGCGCGCGCGGCGCAGGTAATGCGGGTCGTGCATGCGCATGCCACCCGCGCATTGCACCAGGGGTTCCAGGATCAATGCGCAGATCTCGCCGGCATGCTGTTGCAGCAGCGTTTCCAGCTTCGATGCTGCGCGTTGCGCGCAATCGGCCGCGGTTTCGCCGGGACGTGCCATGTACGCATCGGGCGACGGCGCGAACAACGCCTCGCACAGCAACGGCGCATACACGCGCCGGTACAGCGGGATGTCACCGACCGACAGCGCGCCGATGGTTTCACCGTGGTACCCATTTTGCAGCGCGATGAATTTTTTGCGTCGTGTTTCGCCACGGTTGTAGAACCAGTGGAAGGCCATCTTCAGCGCGACTTCGACCCCGGCCGAGCCGTTGTCGGCATAGAACACCTTGGCCAGCGGCGCGCGACCCGCCTCGCGGGGGGCGAGCTCCAGCAATTGCTCGGCAAGTTCCACCGCCGGCGCATGCGAAAACCCGGCCAGGATCACCTGTTCCAGTTGCATGGCCTGGGCTGCGATCGCCCGCGCGATGCGAGGTTCGGCGTGGCCGAACAGGTTGGTCCACCAACTGGACACGGCATCGAGATAGCGCTTGCCGTCGCGGTCGATCAACCACGCGCCTTCGCCGCGCTCGATCGGCACCAGCGGCAGCGTGTCCGGGTGTTCGCGCATCTGCGTGCAGGGATGCCACAGCACCGCC
>JBBSTP010000120.1:0-6550 GCA_038235795.1 Lysobacterales bacterium
CCACTGCCACTGCTGTTCTTGGCGTTCTCGGTCAGCAGCTTGGCGATGTCTTCGGCGTTGCCGTAGTTGATCGGGATGTATTCGGTCACCGTTTCGGCGCGGTTTTCAAGGGCGATGCGCGCGTCTTCCTTGTCCTGCTCGAATTGCGCGATTTCCTTTTGCGGCGCGACCCAGACCACGTTGCCGCTGCGGCGCTTGTCCAGTTGCTTGGCCTGCAGCACGATGTCCAGCGCCTGGTCCCACGGCACGTTGATCAAGCGCAGGGTTACGTTGCCCTGGACGGTATCGGCGGCCACGATGTTGAGGTTGGACTCTTCGGCGATCAGCTGCAGCACGGTGCGCACCGGCACGTCCTGGAAGTTGAAGGTCACCGCCTTGCCGCTGTAACGGATATTCGAGGTGCTGCTGGTGGCGCCCATGGAGGCCGCGCCCATGGCGGGTGCGCCGGCTCTCGCCTTGACCACAGGAGTCGCGCGCGGCACGACTTCGACGATGTACTCGTTGCCGCTCTGGTAGGCGCTCGATTCAAACGTGCCCTGGGTCGCGAGCACCAGCTGCGTGCCAGTGCTGGTCGCCCGCGCTTCGATGCGCTGGACTGGCGTGGCGAAATCCGTGACGTTGATCGGGCGCTGCAACGCGGCGGGCAACTGTGCATTGCCGATGTCGACCACCACGCTGGACCCCATGTTGCGCAGGTCCGGCGCAGCGCCGTCACCGCTGAACCGCAGGATCAGCTTGCCGGATCCGCCATCCCCGCGCTTGAAGTCGATCGCCGACACGGTGACCGCACCGGGCAGCCGCTTGGCCGGATCGGCCATCGCGCCGGTGGCGGACTGCGCCATGGTCACGCCGACCGTTGAGGCCGGGAGTGCGCCGGCAGACGCGGCAAACAGGCCCAGCGCGACCCCCATCGCACAGGCGCGAAGGGACAAGGGGCGCCGGACAGGCCGCTGGCTCTTGGCGTTGGTGACGGTCATCGGTCTATCCCCTAATCAATTGTCTTCGAGCGCAATGCTTGCCGGCCGTTCCAGCCAGCCGCCCGCACCATCAGGAACCAGTTCGATCAGATCGATCCGGTCTTCATATACGGCGGTTACCCGCCCGTCGCTTTGCCCCAGGTAGACACCCGGGCGCACGCGGTGGGTCACCTTGTCCGGCGCCAGCACCAGTGCGACCAAGCCGGGCCCGCGACCCAGCGTGCCGACCATGTCCAGGCTGTCCAGCGGGTATTGCTCAAGCGTCTGTTTACGCCGGCCCGGATCCGGGCGCGGGCCGTTACCGTCGCCGCCACTGAACATCTCGCTGAACGGATCGCGCAGGTTCTGCGCGGCGTATTCGAAGGTCTCGAACTGTTGCATCACCGGCAATGGATCCAGCGGAGGAGCCGGGCGGGCGCGGACTTCGGCCACCCACTTCTCCAGATCACCGTTGCCGCCGATGCAGGCCGTGAGCGTCACACTGGCAAGCACCATCGCAAGCAGACGGATCGTCGTTTGGGTACGCATGTCAGCCACCCCCCTGAGGCGCCGCGGCTGCAGCGTCCGCTGCCGTCTGTTCGGCGGTTTCGTCTTCGTCCAGGTAACGGTACGTCTTGACCGTTCCGGCGAGTTCGAGCGGGCTGTTGGGACCAATCCTGGCGTTCGGATCGGTCTTGGCGTTCTTCGGCTGCAATGAGATGTCATGCATGGTCATGATCACCACGCGCGGCAGCGAGGCCACGCCGCTGACGAATGCACCGAACTGGTGGTAAGTACCCACCATGCGCAATGCGATTGGCTTTTCGGCGTAGAACTCTTTCTTGGTCTCCGGGCCGGGCTGGAACAACTCGTTGGAGATGCCCGTGGCCAGCGCCGTTTGCGAGATGTCCACGATCAGGTCCGGCATCTCGGTCTTGCTGGGCAATTGCCGCAGCATCTGTTGCAACTGCTGTTCCATCTGCGCCAGCTGCTGTTTCAGCGGCTCCAGGTTGGACGCGCGGCCCTGCTTGGTTTCGAATTCCGCGCGCAGGTCGACTTCCTGGCGCTGCAGGACCTCGAGTTCCGCGCGCTTGTCGCGCACGAACAACCACCAGGCCAAGCCAATAATCACCAGCACGATGATCACGTACAGGCCAATCTTGGCATTGCGCGGCCAAGCGCCGATATTGTTGAAATCCAGTTCACGCAGGCTGAGCTGTTTCTTGCTCACGGTGTGGTTCCTCCTGCGGCGGCGGCAGCCGGGACCGGCGACTCAATATCAGGCCTGCCGTCTCCGTCTGCGTCCTTGGGTGCGTTGGGATTGGCCAGCTTGACCTTGAGGTTGAACTCATAAGGCAGGCCCGGGTTGCCAGCCTTGGCTTCGATGACATTCAGGTCCGGATTGGTCATCCAGCCCGACCCCTCCAATTGGCGCATGTAAGTGCTGACTCGTGCGTTGGATTGCGACCGCCCGCCCAGGGTCAGAACGTCGCCGTCCTGCTTGATCGTGGTCAGGGTCACGCCGTCTGGAATGGTCTTCACCAGTTCATCGAACAGATGCACCATCTGCGAGCGATTGGCCTGCAGTTGCTCGATGACTTCCTTGCGCGCCAGCAGCTTGGCCTTCTTGCGATCCAGCTCCTCGATTTCCTTGATCTGCGCATCAACCTTGGTGATTTCACCGCGCAGGTACTGGTTGCGCGTCTCCTGGTTGCTGATGCGGGCGCTGTAGAAGCTGAAGATAAGGACAGACGCCAGCAAGCCGGCGACCGCAGACGCTCCCAGCATGCCCATGAACTCTTTCTGGCGCGCCTTGCGCCGCTCTGCACGCCACGGTAGGAGGTTGATCCTGGCCATCAGTCGAAGCTCCTCAGTGCGAGCCCGCAGGCAATCATCAACGCCGGGGCATCCTGGGCCAGCGCATGCGCCTGCACCCGCGGCCCGAGGGTCATGTTGGCCAAGGGATTGGCGACCGTGGTGGACACGCCCAGTTGCTCCTCGACCATGCTGGCGATGCCGGCAATGGAGGCGCAACCGCCAGCCAGCACCACATGGTCGACGCGGTTGAACTCGCTGCCGGCATAGAAGAACTGCAGCAGGCGGCTGACCTGCTGGACCATGGCTTCCTTGAACGGATCGAGCACTTCGATCTCGTAGCTCTCGGGCAGGCCGCCTTGGCGCTTGGCCAGGCCGGCTTCCTCATAACTGAGGCTATAGCGGCGCATGACCTCGTCGGTTAGCTGCTTGCCGCCGAAGACCTGCTCGCGGGTGTAGATGCTGCGGCCACCGCGCAGGACATTGAGCGTGGTCATGGTCGCGCCGACATCCACCAGCGCCGCCAGCCCGTCGCGCGGGACGTTGAGCGAGCCAGCCATCAATGCATAGGCGTTTTCAATGGCGAAGGCTTCGACATCAATCACCTTGGCGCCCAGGCCGCCGAGTTCCAGCGCGGACGCGCGAACTTCGACATTCTCCGAGCGTGACGCCGCAAGCAAGACCTGCGCCATTTCGGTGTTGCCGGGCATCGGTCCCAGCACTTCGAAATCGAGGTTCACTTCCTCGATCGGGTACGGGATGTAGTTGACCGCCTCAAGCTCGATCTGCGACTCCATCTCCTCGTCGTCCAGGTCCGCCGGCATCGAGATGACCTTGGTGATCACCGAAGACCCGGACACGGCCGCAGCAGCCTGCTTGACGCGCGAACCGGAGCGCGCGACGGCGCGGCGGATCGCCTCGCCCACGGCCTCGACCTCGACCAGGTTCTTCTCGACAACGGCGTTCGGCGGCAGCGGCTCCACGGCGTAATGTTCGACCCGATAGCGGTCGCCGGTACGCGACAGCTGCAACAGCTTGACCGCGGTCGAACTGATATCAACGCCGATCAACGGCGATTGCGTTTTCGATCCAAGTCGCACGTCATCTCCCCTTCCCACGGGCGCTTACGCGCACTTCCTACCCCGACACATGAATAACGGACTTTTCACATAATGGCAACCCGTCATCTGCATTCCCAGCGCCCGGTACCGCAACCAACGGTCCCTGACCTTCCCTAACGCTGGTCCCGGACAAAACCGGCCGCCCCCTGCAGCCGGTCATCACCGAGGCCTACTCTATACTCCGCGACCTCGCCTGCCGCAATCGGAACCCGTGTAGATGCCTCGCCTACCCCGCCCTTTACGCTGGTTTTTGCTGGGCAGCGTCACACTTGCGCTGATCGGCGCGATCTGCGCAGGCATCCTGGTCTACGTGGTGTCCGCGCGACTGCCCGACGTGCAGTCCCTGCGCGACATCGAGCTGCAGGAGCCGATGTACGTCTACGCGCGGGACGGCCGGCTGATCGGCCTGTTCGGCGAAATGCGCCGCTATCCGGTCGACATCAAGGACGTGCCGCAGCGGGTCAAGCAGGCGTTCCTGGCTGCCGAGGACGCCCGCTTCTACGAGCACCACGGCGTCGATTACAAGGGCGTCGGACGGGCGCTCTGGCTGCTGGCGACCACCCGCGACAAGCGCGTGCCCGGCGGTTCCACCATCACCCAACAGGTGGCCCGCCAGTTCTTCCTCAGCAACGAATACAGCTACACGCGCAAGCTGGCGGAGATGTTGCTGGCGATGAAGATGGAGCGCGAACTGGGCAAGGACGAGATCCTCGGCCTGTACCTCAACAAGAGCTTCTTCGGCAATCGCGCCTACGGCGTGGCGGCGGCCGCGGAGTTCTACTACGGCAAGAAGCTCGCTCAATTGACCCTGGACGAGGCCGCCACCCTCGCCGGCACGCCCAAGTTCCCGTCCAGCGGCAATCCACTGGACAACCCCGAACGCAGCCGCGAGCGCCGCGACCATTACATCCTGGCGCGCATGGCTGAACTGGGCTACGTCAGCGCCAGCGAAGCCAATGCAGCCAAGGCGGCGCCGATGCATGCCTCGCCGCACGAACGCAAGATCGAGGTGCACGCACCCTACGTTGCGGAAATGGTCCGTCAGGAAATGCTCGCCCGCTTTGGTGGCGATGTGCTCAGCAAGGGCTACCACGTGACCACCAGCATCGATCCCGAGCTGCAGTTGGCAGCAGACAGGGCGGTGATCGAAGGCATGCGTGTGTATGACCATCGGCATGGCTGGCGCGCGCCCGAACAAAAGGTGGAGATCGCCGATGGCGCTGCAGCCGAGGTGATCGCCAGGCAGTTGCGCAAGATCCCGATGCAGGGTGGACTGCTGCCGGCGGTGGTGACCGGCAGTAGTAGCGCCGGTTTGGAGGTGGTGTTGGCCGATGCCAGCCAGCTGACCTTGGGCAAGGCTTCCACCGGCTGGACCGGCAAGAGCGCCGCGGCCTTGGCAAAACGCGGCGACGTGGTACGCGTGCGCCGCAGCAACAGCGACAAGCCGGAGGCGGACCCGACGTGGGTGCTTGAGCAATTGCCGCGGGCGCAGACAGCCCTGATCTCGCTGGAGGCGGATACGGGCGCCTTGCGCGCGCTGGTCGGTGGCTATAGCTATGCCGGCAGCAAGTTCAACCGCGCCACCCAAGCGCGCCGGCAGCCGGGCTCGAGCTTCAAGCCGTTCCTGTACGCCGCCGCGTTCGAGCGTGGCTTCAGCCCCGCCTCGATCGTGCTGGACGCACCGGTGGTGTTCAAGGATCGCCGGGGCCACATGTGGCGCCCGCAAAACGACAACGGCAACTTCGCAGGACCGATGCGCCTGCGCGAAGCGCTGGTGCAGTCGCGCAACCTGGTGTCGGTGCGCCTGCTTGATGCGATCGGTGTGGATTATGCGCGCCGATACATCAGCCACTTCGGTTTCGAGGAAGCCAGCTTGCCGCCCAACCTGTCGATGTCGCTGGGCAGCGCCTCGCTGACCCCGATGTCGGTGGCGCGCGGCTACGCTGCATTCTCCAACGGCGGCTTCCTGATCACGCCCTGGTTCATCGACAGCGTGCGCGACCGCAACGGCGTGGAAGTCTTCAAGGAGAAGCCGCCAACGGCGTGCCCGCAATGCGCGGTGGTGCAACAGCCCGGGCAGGCCGCCGCAGCCGTGGCGCAAACCAACGTTGCCGGGTTTGACCTCAGCCCGACCGCCAGCGCACCCGAAGCTGCCCCTGCAGCGCCAGCGGCCGGCCCTGCCGGCAGCGCATCCGCGGGTGGCGCCCCACCGGTAGCCAAGCCAATTGATCCGAACATGGTGGTGGCGACCCGCGCGATCGATCCGCGCGTCGCCTTCCAGATGCAGTCGATGATGCGCGACGTGGTCCGGCGCGGCACCGCGACCGCGGCCAAGGTCCTCAAGCGTGACGACATCGGCGGCAAGACCGGTTCGACCAACGACCACCGCGATGCCTGGTTCTCGGGCTTCGGCGGTCCATACGTCACCACGGTCTGGGTCGGCCGCGATGATTTCCGCTCGCTCGGCTACCGCGAATACGGCGGCAAGGCGGCGCTGCCGATCTGGATCAACTACATGCGCGCGGCCCTCAAGGACCAGCCCGAGCGGGATCCGGAACCGCCTGCGGGAATGGTCAAGGTCAGCGTGGGCGCCGGTGGGCGGTTGTTGCCGGCCAGCAACGGCGGGGTCGTTGAATGGGTCAAGGCCGAGGACCTGGA
>JBBSTP010000121.1:0-6496 GCA_038235795.1 Lysobacterales bacterium
GGAGATGGTGATGCCGGGCGACAACGTGAAGATGGTGGTGAGCCTGATCAACCCGGTGGCGATGGACGAAGGCCTGCGCTTCGCGATCCGCGAAGGTGGCCGTACCGTCGGCGCCGGCGTGGTCGCCAAGATCATCAAGTAATTTTGTTTTGATCGGGTGGCCTTCGGCCACCCGATTCTGTTTGCAAGAGCCCCAAGCAGCACACGAAAAATTGAAATCGGACTTGCGCGAAGCGACGTTATACCGCTAGAATGCAAGACCACTCGCGGCAAGCCTCTCGGATTACCAGCGAACAGCGAAAAGAGGTGCAGGAAGCGCCTCGTCTTCGCCAGACATGGAAATGTCGCGCGGCAGGGCCTCGTCCGTTCCGGAGTTTTCCGGGACACATTGACGGGGCCACTTAGCGCGTTCATGAATTCCATCCTGGCGGACCGGGCGACCGGCCCGCTTTTTGTTTCCGGGGGTGTTGTTTCCGGAATGTTGCTTCACCAAATACCGCAAGACCGTTGTTTCCACGGGGTGTGGCGCACCTAGCCGTCCACCTGTCGCTCTTTAGATACAAACTTTAGATACAAAGGATTTTTCCCATGGCGGACCAGAAGATTCGCATCCGGCTGAAGGCGTTCGATCATCGTCTGATCGACCGTTCGGCCAGCGAGATCGTCGAGACGGCCAAGCGGACCGGCGCGCAAGTGCGCGGCCCGATCCCGCTGCCGACCAAGATCGAGCGTTACACCGTGCAGACCTCGCCACACGTTGATAAAGACGCGCGCGACCAGTACGAAACCCGCACGCACAAGCGCGTGCTCGATATCGTCGACCCCAACGACAAGACCGTGGACGCGCTGATGAAGCTCGAACTGGCTGCCGGCGTCGACGTCCAGATCAAGCTGACCTGAGGACGACACTGATGAGCGCGAAGAAATATTCGCTCGGCATCGTCGGTCGCAAGGCCGGCATGAGCCGCATGTTCACCGAGGACGGCAAGTCCATCCCGGTGACCCTGATCGAGGCCACCCCGAACCGCATCACCCAGGTGAAGACCGTCGAGACCGACGGCTACTCCGCCGTGCAGGTGACCGCGGGCGTAAAGCGCGCCTCGCTATTGAACAAGCCGTCCACCGGACACCTGGCCAAGGCCAAGGTAGAGGCCGGCCGCGGCCTTTGGGAACTGCGCGTGGAACCCGACCAGATCGGTGGCTATGAAGTGGGCGGCGAGATCAAGGCCGATATCTTCAGTGAAGGCCAGATCGTCGACGTCCAGGGCGTGACCAAGGGCAAGGGCTTCCAGGGCACGATCAAGCGCTGGAACTTCAAGATGGGCGACGCCACCCACGGAAACTCGCTGTCGCACCGCTCGCCGGGCTCCATCGGCCAGCGCCAGACGCCGGGTCGCGTGTTCCCGGGCAAGAAAATGTCCGGCCACATGGGCGACGTCAACCAGACCACGCAGAACCTGCAAGTAGTCAAGGTCGACGCCGAGCGCGGCCTGATCGCCGTGCGCGGCGCGGTGCCGGGCGCGCCGGGCGGCGACGTGATCGTGCGCCCGACGAGCAAGGGAGTCTGATCATGGAAATGAACATCAACGGTAGCGACAACAAGCTGTCGGTTTCCGACGCCGTGTTCGGTCGCGAGTTCAGCCAGGACCTGGTCCACCAGGTCGTGGTGGCCTACCGCAACGCAGGTCGCGCCGGTACCAAGGCGCAGAAGACCCGTTCGGAAGTCAACGGCACCACCAAGAAGTCCAAGAAGCAGAAGGGCGGCGGCGCGCGTCACGGCGCATTGACGGCTCCGATCTTTGTCGGCGGCGGCGTGACGTTCGCAGCCAAGCCGCGCAGCTTCGCGCAGAAGGTCAACCGCAAGATGTATCGCGCGGCGATGTCGGCCATCCTGTCCGAACTGAATCGCCAGGGCCGGATCATGGTCGTGGAGGACTTCCAGCTTGACTCGCCGAAGACCACCGGAATGATCGCCAAGCTCAAGGATCTCGAAGTCGGCAGGCGTCCGCTGATCGTCACCGAGGAAGGCACCGAGAACCTGTACCTGTCCGCCCGCAACCTGCGCTACGTGCAGGTCCGCGACGTGCAGGGCCTGGACCCGGTTGCGCTGGTTGGCGCCGACACCGTGGTGATGACCGCCGACGCGGTCAAGAAAATCGAGGAGTGGCTGGCATGACGAATCAATCAAGCGCCGCGGGCAAGCCCGCGTCGGCCGCCAATCTGTACGAAGTGATTCGTGCGCCGCGCGTGTCCGAAAAGACCGCCCGGCTGCAGGAAGTCTCCAACCAATACGTCTTCGATATCGCGAAGACTGCCACCAAGGCTGATGTCAAGGCCGCGGTCGAGCAGATCTTCTCGGTCAAGGTCATGGCGGTGAACGTGGTGAACGTGAAGGGCAAAGCCAAAGCCTTCAAGAATCGCCTGGGTCGCCGCGCTGACTGGAAGAAGGCGTACGTCACGCTGGCCGAAGGCCAGTCGATCGACGTGATGACGGCCTCGGCCTGAGGAACTAGCCCATGCCATTGATGACATTCAAACCCACCTCGCCCGGCCGTCGCTCGATGGTCCGCGTGGTGACTCCGGGCCTGCACAAGGGCGCGCCGCATGCGGCGTTGCTTGAGCCGCAGAGCAACAGCGGTGGTCGTAACCACCACGGCCGCATCACCACCCGCCACATCGGTGGTGGTCACAAGCAGCATTACCGCCTGATCGACTTCAAGCGTGACAAGGAAGGCATCCCGGCGCGCGTGGAGCGGATCGAATACGATCCCAACCGCACCGCGCATATCGCGCTGTTGTGCTACGTCGATGGCGAACGCCGTTACATCATCGCGCCGAAAGGCCTTAAGGCTGGCGACCAGGTGATTGCCGGCCGTGATGCGCCGATCAAGGCGGGCAACACCCTGCCGCTGCGCAATATCCCGGTCGGTTCGACCGTGCATTGCATCGAGATGAAGCCGGGCAAGGGTGCGCAAATCGCCCGTGCCGCAGGAGCCGGCGTGCAGCTGGTCGCCCGCGAAGGCGTCTACGCGATGTTGCGCCTTCGCTCCGGCGAAATGCGCAAGGTACCGGCGGACTGCCGCGCCACCATTGGCGAAGTCGGCAACCACGAGCACAACCTCGAGAAGCTGGGCAAGGCGGGCGCGAAGCGCTGGCGCGGCATCAAGCCGACCGTGCGTGGCGCCGCCATGAACCCGGTCGACCACCCACATGGTGGTGGCGAGGCGAAGGCTGGCCAAGGCAACCCGCATCCGGTCACCCCGTGGGGCGTTCCGACCAAGGGTTACAAGACCCGCAAGAACAAGCGCACGCAGCAGTTCATCGTGCGCGATCGCAGGAGCTGATGTCGCGTCTCGACGCGACATCAAAATCAGGAAACCCAGGCAATGGCACGTTCCCTCAAGAAAGGCCCGTTCATCGATCACCACCTGCAGAAGAAGGTGGAGAACGCGGGCACCAGCAAGCGACCGATCAAGACTTGGTCGCGTCGTTCCACGATCCTGCCGGAAATGATCGGCTTCACCATTGCCGTGCATAACGGTCGCAACCATATCCCGGTGCTGGTCAACGAGAACATGGTGGGCCACAAGCTCGGTGAATTCGCATTGACCCGGACGTTCAAGGGTCACAGCGGCGACAAGAAGTCGAGGTAAGGAGATGACCATGGAAGCGAAAGCAATCCTGCGCAGCGCGCGCATCTCCGCCCAGAAGGTTCGTCTGGTTGCAGACCAGATCCGCGGCCTGTCAGCCGAGCGCGCCGTCAACCTGCTGAAGTTCTCGGACAAGAAAGCCGCCCACATGATCCGCAAGGTCGTGGAGTCGGCAATCGCCAATGCCGAGAACAACCAGGGTGCGGATGTCGACGAACTCAAGGTCAAGACCATCATGGTCGACGAAGGTCCGTCGCTGAAGCGCTTCATGGCGCGTGCGAAGGGTCGTGGCACGCGCATCGTCAAGCGCACCAGCCACATCACCGTTATCGTCGGCGAGGGCAAGTAATATGGGTCATAAAGTCAATCCGATCGGCATCCGCTTGGGCATTTCCAAGGACTGGAACTCCAAGTGGTACGCCGGCAAGAAGCACTTCGCCGAATATTTGGCGGCTGACCTCAAGGTCCGCGAGATGCTTCGCAAGAAGCTGGCCCAGGCCGGCATCAGCAAGATCCTGATCGAGCGTCCGGCCAACAATGCCCGCGTAACGATCCACACTGCCCGTCCGGGCGTGGTGATCGGCAAACGTGGCGAGGACATCGAGAAGCTGCGCAAGGAAGTGTCTGACGTGATGGGCGTTCCCGCCCACATCAACGTCACCGAAGTGCGCAAGCCCGAGCTCGACGCACAGCTGGTCGCCGAGTCCATCGCGCAGCAGCTGGAGCGTCGCATCATGTTCCGCCGCGCCATGAAGCGCGCGGTTGGCAATGCCATGCGCCTCGGCGCACTGGGCATCAAGGTCAATGTCGCCGGTCGCCTCAACGGCGCCGAGATCGCGCGTTCGGAATGGTATCGCGAGGGTCGCGTGCCGCTTCACACTCTGCGCGCGGACATCGACTACGGGTTCGCCGAAGCGAAGACCACCTACGGGATCATCGGGATCAAGGTGTGGGTCTACAAGGGCGAGATTTTCGATTTCAGCCAGGTCGGCCAGGACAAGCCGGACGACAACGCACCGCGCAGTGACCGTGGTGACCGTGACCGTCCGCGTGGCCCGCGCCGTGATCGCGGCGAAGCGAGGGATTAATCATGTTGCAACCCAAGCGAACCAAATACCGTAAGCAGCACAAGGGCCGTAACGATGGCTTGGCATGGTGCGGCAACGCCGTCAGCTTCGGCGAGTACGGCCTGAAGGCGACCACGCACGGTCAGTTGACTGCGCGCCAGATCGAGGCCGCGCGTCGATCCATCAGCCGTTACGTCAAGCGTGGCGGCAAGATGTGGATCCGCGTGTTCCCGGACAAGCCAATCACCAAGAAGCCCATCGAGGTCCGCATGGGCTCCGGCAAGGGCAACGTCGAGTACTGGGTCGCGCAGATCCAGCCCGGCCGCATGATCTATGAAATCGAGGGCGTCGATGAGACGACCGCACGCGAGGCGTTCCGCCTGGCCGCTGCCAAGCTCTCGGTCAACACCACTTTCGTGACCCGGACGGTGCGCTGATGGAACTCAAGCAACTACGTCAGAAGTCGGCGGATGAGCTTCAGGCCCATCTGCTCGATCTGCAAAAGGAGCGCTTCGCGCTGCGCATGCAGAAGGCTACCGGCCAGCAAGCAAAGACCCACGAGGCCCGCCGCGTGCGCCGCGAGATCGCTCGCGTCAACACGCTGCTCGGGCAGCAGAAGTAAGGAGCTGCCGCGATGACCGAACAAACTCAAACCAAGAAGCTGCACACGGTCGAAGGCCGGGTCGTCAGCAACAAGATGGACAAGACCGTGACGGTGCTCGTCGAGCGCCAGGTCAAGCACGCGCTGTACGGCAAGTACATCCGTCGCTCGACCAAGTTGCACGCGCACGACGCGGAGAACACCTGCAACGAGGGCGATACCGTCCGCGTGGCCGAGTGCGCGCCGATGTCCAAGACCAAGAACTGGCGCGTGGTCGAGATTCTCGCCCGCGCAGCCGAGTAAGGGAGCAGAGACAGCCATGATCCAGATGCAGAGCTATCTCGATGCCGCCGACAACTCGGGCGCCAAGGAACTGATGTGCATCAAGGTGCTCGGCGGCTCCAAGCGCCGCTACGCGCACATTGGCGACATCATCAAGGTGACCGTGAAAGACGCGATCCCGCGTGGCAAGGTCAAGAAGGGCGACGTCTACGACGCCGTCGTGGTCCGTACCCGCAAGGGTGTGCGCCGCGCCGACGGTTCGCTGATCCGCTTCGACGGCAACGCCGCGGTCCTGTTGAACAACAAGCATGAGCCGATCGGCACCCGCATCTTCGGGCCGGTGACGCGCGAACTGCGCTCCGAGAAGTTCATGAAGATCGTCTCGCTCGCGCCTGAAGTGCTCTGAGCGGAGGAAACAGACATGAACCGTATCAAGAAGGGTGACCAGGTGATGGTCACCACCGGCAACAAGAAGATCAAGGGTCAGACAGGCGAAGTCCTGCGCGTCGATGGCGAGCGCGTCTACGTCTCCAACCTGAACTTGGTCAAGCGCGCCACCAAGCCGAACCCGCAAGCCGGCCAGCCCGGCGGGCTGATCGAGCGCGAGGCGTCGATCCACATTTCCAACGTGATGCTGCTCGACCCGGCGACGGGCAAGGGCACGCGCGTTGCAACCAAGGTGCTCGAGAATGGAAAGCGCATCCGCGTGATCCGCTCCAGCGGTGAGGCGATCTGACCATGAACACGCGTCTTGAGAAGTTTTACAAGGAAGAAGTGGTGCCGAAGCTGATGAAGCAGTTCGGCTACACCAACGTAATGGAAGTCCCCAAGCTGACCAAGATCACGCTCAACATGGGCGTGGGCGAGGCCGCTACCAACAAGAAGATCCTCGAGAA
>JBBSTP010000122.1:0-6428 GCA_038235795.1 Lysobacterales bacterium
GCGCGCAGGTCGCCGGAGGATTCCAGCATGTGGCTGGCAAAACTGTGCCGCAGCAGGTGCGGATGCACGCGCTTGAACACGCCCTGGCGCTGGGCGAGTTGGCGCAGCCGCAACTGGATTGCGCGGGAGGTGATCGGCTTGTCATTGCGACCGGGGAAGACGTGCTGCGCGTCCGTGGCATTGCGATGCAACGCGAGCCGCCATTCCGCCAGCGCCTTTAACGCATGCGAGCCGACCGGCACCACCCGTTGCTTGTTGCCCTTGCCGAGCACCGTGACCAGGCCTTGCGCGAAATCCAGATCCACCCAGCGCAGCGCGCAGACCTCCGCCAGGCGCAAGCCGGATGAATAGAACAGTTCCAGCAACGCGCGATCACGCAGCCCGAGTGGCCCATCCGTTGGCAGTTCGACCAGTTGCACCGCCTCGTCCACGTCGAGCACCTGCGGCAGCCTGCGCGCGGCCTTGGGCGCACGCACGGCGTCGGCCGGACTTGCCGTGATGCAGCCCTGCTTGAGCAACCAGCCATAGAAGCTGCGGCAGGCCGACAACCGCCGCTGCAGGCTCTTGGCCGACAGGCCACGACGATGTTCACTGGCCACGAACAGGCGAAGCTCATCCTCTTTCAGCTGAAGCAGCTCGCGCGATTGCGCATCGATCCACTGCACCAGCGCGCCCAGGTCGCGGCGATAGGCATCCAGCGTATGCGGCGAGCTGCGGCGCTCCACCGCCAGGTGCAACAGGAATTCCTCGACCGGGTTGGATAGCTCCCCATTACTCGCGCGCGCCGCATCGCCCTCGTCTATCGGCGTTACTTGCGTCGCGCGGCGGGCATTCATCTCATTCGCGCGGGAAGCGCTGCAATGCGGTCGCCAGCGACTCGCCCATCATGCGCAGGAACATCGTGCCCATACCCGGGAAGAAGCGGTTGCCGTCGCGGCTGCCGACGGCGACCAGGCCAACGTGCGGCAGCACCAGCAGCGCCGAACTCTGCACCTCGTCGACGCGCGGCCCGTACAGCAGCGCATTCTTGTCCGGATGCAGGCGCCCGCACAGCGGCTCGCCGTTGCCGAGCAGGTCGCGGAAGCCATCCAGGCGCTTGTCGCCCTCGGCAATCACCTGCAGCCAGCCGTTGTTTTCCAGCCCGTCGACCGGATGGATCAACACCATCCGCACCAGGTCGCCGTGGAAATCTTCGACCAGTGACGCCGCCATCGCGCGCACCGTCTCCGCGGCGCTGTCCTGCTTCATCAGCGCCAGGGTCAGCTGGTGGGTGCGTACCGCCAGCCGTTCGTTCTCCTGCGCATTGCCGGACAACTCGTGCAGGCGCTTGGAGAACTCGCGGTTCTTGTCGCGCAGCACGTCCAGTTGGTAGCTCGCCAGCGAAGCCGCCGGGCCGTCCTCGCGCGGCACCACCAAGGTCAGCGCCAGGTCGGGGAACTGTTGCAGGAAGGTCGAATGCCGGCGCAGCCACGCCGCCACTTCATGGGCGCCGAGCTTTTCCTGCAGGCCCGGGTTGAACGGGTCGGTCGTCACGGCTGCCACTCTCCTTCGAATACGAATGCGGTTGGTCCGCCCATCGTGATGCGGTCGCTGTCCTGATCGTAGCGGATCAGCAAGTCGCCACCCGGCAGCGCCACCACGATATCGCGGTCGGCATCCAGCTGCCCGCGCCGGGTCAGCACCGCGACCGCCGCGCAGGCGCCACTGCCGCAGGCCAGGGTTTCGCCGACGCCGCGTTCGTACACGCGTAAACGGAGGCGATCCCGCGCGACGATTTCGGCGAAACCGACATTCACCGACTCGGGAAACGCGGCATTGCCTTGCAGCGTACTGCCGGTCGCCTCGACCGCGGCATTGTCGACGCCGGCCACCTCGACCACGGCGTGCGGGTTGCCCATCGAGACGGCGCCGAAGCGAATCGGCTTGCCTTTGGCATACACGGTGTACGCGTCGCGCGCCTCGTGCCAGCCCAGCATCGGTACCCGGCCAGGTTCAAAATGCGGCGCGCCCATGTCGATCACGTAGCCGCCCTGCGAATCTCGATGCACCAGGTGTTCGCCGGCCGGGCTGTCGATGGCGAATTCGCCAAGCATCGGTGCTTCGCCCTCGCGCACCAGCCACGCCGCGATGCAGCGCGCCCCGTTGCCGCATTGCCCGGCATGCGAACCATCGGCATTCCAGATCCGGTACGACGCCACCGCACCCTCGCTTCGCGGCGGCTCCACCGTCAGCAGCTGGTCGCAGCCGATGCCGCGGTGGCGGTCGGCGATGCGTGCGCAGGCATCAGGCTTGGGCGGCGAGGCGCCATCGCGCAGGTCGAGCACGACGAAGTCGTTGCCCGCGCCATGCATCTTGCTGAACCGCATTGAGGCCGCCTCAGCGATGCGCGGCAGGCGTGCCGGAGCTGGTCTCGGGTTCTTCGCTGGTGGCATCACTTGCGGGTGTTTCCACGGCAGGTGGCTTGACCGCCGCCTTTGCAGCCGCGGGCGCCTCCGACGCACGGATCAGCGGGCCCTTGTTGCCGCAGCCCGCCAAGGCCACGCACAGCGACAGGAGAGCGATCAACAGGGCGACGCTTCTAATCGGAAGATTCATGCGCGAAGTGTAGCCCGGCGGGCACTCATTGCGCTGGCAGGCGCCGCGTTACTTTGCTTCCGCCACGCTCAGCTGGTCGAGCATGAAGGCTTGCTGTTCGGCCATCTCGCGGTAACGGCGGAAGCGACCGGACTTGCCGCCGTGGCCGGCCTCCATGTTGACCCGGAACACGACCGGCTTGGTGCCAGTGTCGAGGTCACGCAGGCGCGCCACGTACTTGGCCGGTTCCCAGTACTGGACCTGCGAGTCCCACAGCCCGGTACCCACGAAGATCGCCGGGTAGTCGCGCCTGGTCATGTTGTCGTAGGGCGAATAGGCCAGCATGTAGTCGTAGCTGGCCTTGTTTTCCGGGTTGCCCCATTCGTCGTATTCATTGGTGGTCAGCGGGATGCTCGGGTCCAGCATGGTGGTGACCACGTCGACGAAGGGAACTTGGGAGACGATCACCCGATAGTCGTCGGGCGCCATGTTGGTGATCGCGCCCATCAGCAGCCCGCCGGCACTGCCGCCCATCGCCGCGACGCGAGCGCGGCCCGCGTACTTGTTGTCGACCAGCCAGCGGGTCACGTCAATGAAGTCGGTGAAGCTGTGCAGCTTGTTGAACATCTTGCCGTCTTCGTACCAAGCGCGGCCCATTTCCTGGCCGCCACGGATATGCGCCAGCGCGTAGACCATGCCGCGGTCAAGCAGGCTGATGATGCCGAGGTTGAAGGCCGGGTCCATCGACGCGCCATAACTGCCGTACCCGTACTGCAGCATCGCCGCACTGCCATCGCGCTGGAAGCCCTTGCGATACACCAGCGACACCGGCACCTTGGTGCCATCGCGCGCCGGCACCCAGACCCGTTCGGTCAGATAGTTCTTGCTGTCGAAACCGCCCAGCACCGGCTGCTGCTTGAGCATGCGGCGCTCGCCGGTCGCCGTGTTCAGTTCATAGGTCGTGGCCGGCGTGGTCATCGAACTGTAGCTGTAGCGCAACCACGGCGTATCGGCCTCGGCATTGACGTCCAGGCCCATCGAATAGGCCGTCTCATCAGCATTGACGTAGTCCGCAGTGCCGTCCTTCTTCAACACGCGCACACGCGCCAGTCCATCGGAGCGCTCGGCAATGGCGGTGAAACCGTCGAACAACTCGAAGCCTTCGACATACACATTGGGATCATGCGCGATCCAGTCTTTCCAATCCTTGCGCGAGGTCGAGCCGTCGGCTGCGGTCACCAGCTTGAAGTTCTTCGCGCGCATTCCATTGGAATCGGGCGCATTGGTGCGGATCACCCAGCGGCCATCGAAATGCTCGGCGTCGTATTCGAGGTCGCGCTCGCGCGGCGCCAGCACCTGAAATGCCTGCGGGTTGGCGGCCGGCCCGTAGCGCGTCTCGTTGGACACGGTGCTGTCAAGCGCAATCAGGATGTACTTGTCGTCACGCGAGCGTCCGATGCCCATGTAATAGGTGTCGTCGGCTTCCTCGTAGACCGGCACATCGCGCTTCGCGTCGGTGCCCAGCACGTGCTTTTTCACCCGCGTGGTCAGCAGGGTTTCCGGGTCGTTCTCGACGTAAAACATGGTTTTGTTGTCGTCCGCCCAGGCCATGCTGCCGGAGGTGCCGGGAATTGCGTCCGGCAATGTCTTGCCGGTCACGAGGTCCTTGAAACGGATCGTGTACTGGCGACGGCCGTTGCTGTCGTCCGCATAGGCCAGCAGGTGGTTGTCAGGGCTGACATCGCGCGCGCCCACCGCGTAATAGTCCTTGCCGGCCGCCATCGCATTGACGTCAAGCAGTACCTCTTCAGCGGCATCCATGCTGCCCTTGCGGCGCGCGTGAACGGGATAATCCTGGCCGGTTTCAAAGCGCGTGTAATACCAGTAGCCGCGCTCGCGGTACGGCACGCTGCTGTCGTCCTGCTTGATGCGCGCCACCACCTCTTTGTAGAGCTTGTCCTGCAACGGCTTGAGCGGTGCCATCAGCGCATCGGCATACGCGTTCTCAGCCGCCAGATACGCCAGCATCGCCGGATCCTTGCGGGTGTCGTCGCGCAACCAATAGTACTCATCGACACGCTCGGCGCCGTGCGGGGCTTTCACCACGTGCGGTTTCTTGGCGACGTCGGGGGGCGTGGGCAGGTCGGCGGCGTGTACGGTCATGGCGAAGGCGAGTGTGAGTAGGAAGGAAGTTGGTTTCATGGACGGGATCCTGATTTTCACCGCATAAGCTCCTTCCCTTGCGAATGCAGGGGAGGGCTGGGGAGGGGTGCCCTTGATGCGGGAAAGCACCCCCTCCCAACCTCCCCCTGCGCTGCGCGCAAGGGTAGGAGAAGACAGCGGTATTACTTCGCCAATTCCTGCCACAGGAATGCAAAGGTCAACGCCTCGACCCGCGCCGCCTGCGCATTGGTGGCACCGGCGCCGTGGCCACCCTCGATGTTCTCGAAGTAGCGCACGTCTTTCCCCGCGGCTTCCATCTTCGCCATCATCTTGCGCGCATGCGCCGGATGCACGCGGTCGTCGCGGGTGGTGGTCCAGATGAAGGTCGGCGGATAGTCGCGCTTGGCATCAAACAGGTGGTACGGCGAGAACGTTTTGATGTAGTTCCAGTCGGCCGTGTCCGGATCGCCGTATTCGGCCATCCACGACGCACCGGCCAGCAGATGGCTGTAGCGCTTCATGTCCAGCAACGGCACTTCGATCACCACCGCGCCGAACAGCTCCGGGTACTGGGTCAGCATGTTACCGGTCAGCAAACCGCCATTGCTGCCGCCCTCGATGCCGAGGTGCGCCGGCGAGGTGATCTTGCGCGTGACCAGGTCGCGGGCCACCGCAGCGAAGTCCTCATAGGCCTTGTGCCGGTTTTCCTTCAATGCCGCCTGGTGCCAGCGCGGGCCGTACTCGCCGCCACCGCGGATATTGGCGACCGCGTACACACCGCCCTTCTCGATCCAGCCCTTGCCATTGACGCCCGAATATCCCGGCTTCAGTGACACGGTGAAACCGCCGTAGCCGTACAGGAGGGTCGGTGCCTTGCCGTCGAAGGCGAGCGCCTTCGGGCGTAACAGAAAGTACGGCACCTTGGTGCCGTCCTTCGACGTCGCGAAGTGCTGCTCCACGACACTCTTGGATGCATCGAAATACGCAGGATTCGACTTCAGCGTTTCCGGCGCCCTGCCAATCTCCGCCAGCGCCAGCGTGGTCGGGGTCAGGTAATCGGTCACGGTCATCCACACCGCGTCGGACTCATCGGCATCCACTGCGCTGACGCCCACGGTACCGATCACCGGTGCGCCGACGAACGCGGATCTCGTCCATCCGTCCGCGCCCGGGGTCAGTACGCTCAGGCGACTCTTGACGTCTTCCAGCACGTTCAGCACCAGGTGCGATCTGGTCCAGGTATAGCCATCCAGCGAGGTGGTCTCGCTCGGGGTGTACAGCACGTCGAAGTCACGCTTGCCTGCCATGAAAGCATCGAACCTGGTCGCGATCAGCGCGCCGGCTGGATAGGTCTTGCCACCGGCTTCATACGGCTCGCGCAGTTGCAGCGTCAACCATTCATGATGCACCGACTTCGCGGCGGAGTTGGGCGCATCCACCTTGGTGAGCTTGCCGGCCGCTCCTGCGCATCCTGCGACCGAAGGGAGTGCAGAGCCGCCCGCGGCACTCGCACATCCATGTGCATCGTCCTTGCCCCTCAGGTACAGCTCGTCGTTCCAGAAGGCAATCGTGCGGCTGACGAAATCGCGCTCGAAGCCCTTGCTGTCGTCATGTTGCGCAGCGATGTACATGTCGCCGGGCTTGCCTTCATACACGGTGGTCGCGCTGGCCATCGGGGTGCCGCGCGTCCA
>JBBSTP010000123.1:0-6408 GCA_038235795.1 Lysobacterales bacterium
CGCCGGCTTGACCGCACGCATGCTGCACGAACGCATGCCCAGGCTGGCCTCTGATGAGAACATCGCGGCGCTGAGACTGTTCGCCACGTTCTTCGTGCCGTTTTATTTTTTCCACGCCGGCACCGCGGTCTCGCGCGATGCGCTGAGCTGGGAAGCCCTTTGGCTGGGCTTGATTCTGACTGTGCTGGTGTTGCCGATGCGCATTGGCGTGGTCTGGCTGCAGCGCCGGTTGCTGTTCCGCGAAGACAATGACGGCGCGTTGCGGGTGTCGGTGGCGCTGGCGCCGACCCTGGTATTTACCCTCGTGTTGGCCGAAATCCTGCATCAGCGCTTCGCGATCTCCGGCGCGCTGTTTGGCGGCCTGATCCTGTACACCGTGCTCAACACGATGCTGCCCTCGTTCATCCTGCGCGAGATCGTCGACTTCGACACGCGCGACGATCGAAAGCATGAAAAACCCGATGCTGGCGCGTATTCGCGCGAACACTCGTAACTCAGCGCGTCCTGCGTTGTCGCAGTCGCGCCACGCCCCAGACCAGGTACGCCGTGACCAGGAAGGCCAGGCTCAGGCCGGCCATGTTGAGCAGCACGCGCGGCAGGCCCAGCGCGCCGACATCGATGAAGTAATACGGGTAAAGCCCAGTGACCGCGCCGCGAAGCAAGGCATACGCGCTGTAGCCGGGCGGCCATGCCAGCCAACGCAAGGGCAGCGGCGCAAGCAAGGCACGTCGCGGCGGAAGCTCCAGCCACCATGCCAATGACGCCAGCGGCACCGCATAGTGCAGGACCATGTCAGCGACGAGTTGCAGGCCCTCGGGGTTCCAGGTCCTGCGCAGCAGCAGGTGGTAGGCCAAGCCCACAACCAGGATCGAGGCGACGGCAGCGCCCCGCCGCGCAAGGTCCAACCCGCCATCTGGCGCACGCGCTGCTCGCATTGCGACCAGCAAGACCAGCAGATTGGTCAGCACGGTGAAATATCCGAAGTACATCAGCAGTCCGTGCGGCCAGCCGTCACCGGATGCGACGCCCAGGCGCAACGACAGCCCGAGCTGGAGCAGCACGCCCGCGCCGGCCAGGCAGGCCAACGCGGCGGCGGTTCGTTTGGCAGTTCGATCCATGGCAAGCACCCCTGAGGTTGGCGTCGAGCGTGACGTGGGACTGTCGGCGATGCGGGCCGGGCGTTCGCGAAGGGCATGCCGGGCTTGCAATGCGGGGCAATGCCCGCAGAATCAGGACACGTCCTCTCAGTCAAGCGCCCAACCCATGCCGATTTACGCCTTTGCCTGCGACGCCTGCGGCCACGCTTTTGAGCGCCTGCAGAAATTGTCGGATGCCGACCCGACGGTTTGCCCGGTGTGTGCGGCGACGGCAGTGCGTCGGCAGTTGACCGCCCCGCAGTTCCGCCTCGCCGGTGGCGGCTGGTACGAGACCGACTTCAAGAAGGACGGCGACAACAAGCGCAACCTGGCCGGCGATGGGGGCGAAGGCGGCAAGCCCGCGGGCGAAGGCAAAACTGACGCCAAGCCGGACTCTAAATCAGACTCGAAGCCGGACGCCAAGCCCGTCGCTGATGCCAAGCCAGCTGCGTCCGCCGCCACGTCCAAACCGGCTGTTCCAGCATCGCCCGGTAAGCCGTCCTCGACCTGACCGGCGTGTTCGGTAGCACCTGCACAAGACGTTAAAATGCGGCATTGCCGGCTGGAGCCGGCCGATTTTCCCCGGGAGCACCCATGCGTACCCATTTCTGCGGCCTGATCGACGAGGCCCTGATCGGCCAACCTGTGACCTTGTGCGGCTGGGCCGATGTCGCCCGCAACATGGGCGGCCTGTGCTTCATCGATTTGCGTGACCACGAGGGCATCGTCCAGGTGGTTGCAGAGCAGTCGGAGGCTGAAGGCAATGCCGAGGTCATCGCGACCGCGGCCAAGGTCGGCTACGAAGACTGCCTGCGCATCACCGGCGTGGTGCGTGCGCGCCAGAACGTGAACAGCAAGATCAAGACCGGCCAGGTTGAAGTGGTGGCGACGAAGATCGAAGTGCTCAACAAGGCAGAGCCACTACCGTTCCACGCGCATGAAAACGCGGGCGAGGACGTCCGCCTCAAGTACCGTTACCTGGACCTGCGCACGCCAGAGATGCAGCGCAGGATGCGCACGCGCACGAAGCTGGTTACGGCGCTGCGCGCGTGGCTGGATGCGCGCGACTTCCAGGATGTCGAAACCCCGATCCTGACCAAGGCCACCCCGGAGGGCGCGCGCGACTTCCTGGTGCCGGCGCGCATGCATCCGGGCGAGTTCTACGCGTTGCCGCAGTCACCGCAGCTGTTCAAGCAGATCCTGATGATCGCCGGCTTCGATCGCTACTACCAGATCGCGCGCTGCTTTCGCGACGAGGCCCTGCGCGCCGATCGCCAACTGGAATTCACCCAGCTCGACATGGAGTTCGCGTGGGTGTCCGAGCGCGATGTGCAGGACACCACCGAGACCATGATCCGTGAGGTGTTCCGCACGGTGATGGACGTCGAACTCGGTGACTTCCCCCGCCTCAGCTATGCCGAGGCGATGCGCCGGTTTGGTTCGGACAAGCCCGATCTGCGCATCGAGATGGAACTGGTCGATGTCGCCAATCTGGTGAAAGACAGCGAGTTCAAGGTGTTCACCGATTGGGCCGGCCACGACGATGGCCGCGTGGTCGCCCTGCGTGCACCGGGCGGCGCGAGCTTCTCGCGCAAGCAGGTCGACGACTACGCCGCGCACGCGGCGAAGTACGGCGCCAAGGGGCTGGCCTATATCAAGCTGGGCGAAGACGGGACGGTGACCTCGCCGATCGCCAAGTTCTCCAGCGAAGACGCCTTCAAGGCACTGGTCGACGCGTGTGGCTTGCAGAACGGCGACATCGCTTTTTTTGGCGCTGGCATCTACAACACCGTCAGCAACTTCATGGGCGCGTTGCGCCTGAAGCTGGGCAAGGACCTGGGCCTGGTCGCCGATCGTTGGGCTCCGCTTTGGGTCACCGACTTCCCGATGTTCGAATGGGACGATGAGGAAACCCGCTACGTCGCCCTGCACCATCCGTTCACCGCGCCGGCCGTGGATTCGATCGATGACCTGCGCGCGAACGCGAAGACCGCGGTATCGCGTGGTTACGACATGGTGCTCAACGGAAACGAAATCGGCGGCGGTTCGATCCGCATCCACAACTCGGCGATGCAGTCGGCGGTGTTCGAGCTGCTCGGCATCGGCGCCGAGGAAGCGCAGGGCAAGTTCGGGTTCCTGCTCGACGCGCTCAAGTACGGCGCGCCGCCACACGGCGGCATCGCGTTCGGCATTGACCGCATCGCCGCGCTGATGGCCGGCACCGAATCGATACGCGACGTCATCGCCTTCCCCAAGACCACCACCGCGCAGTGTCTGATGACGGGCGCGCCGAGCGAAGTGCCGGACAAGCAACTGGCCGACGTGCATGTGTCAGTGCGACCGAAGGCCGCGGGCTGACGGGAAACGAGTCAGGGGCGAAAAAGGGGTCAGAGTGAATTTCCTGCCGAGCGTGCTTGGGCTTGCTATATCCCTGATCAGGAAACTTCGCTCTGACCCCTTTTTCCTGACCACTTCTCCCGGGCTATACGCATGACCGCCACCATTCGTCGCGCCAACATCGATGACGCAGCCATTCTCGCCGAGCTGGGCCGGGTGACTTTCATCGATGCCTTCGGCCACCTGTACACGCCGGAAGACCTGCAGGCCTTCATCGACGACAGCCACTCGGTTCAAGCCTATGCGCGTGCGCTGGCGGACCCGGATTACGCGCTATGGCTGGCCGAACGCGATGGCGTGGCGGTTGGTTATGCGCAGGCCGGTCCGTGCGGCCTGCCGCATGCGGACGTGCAGCCCGGCGATGGCGAGTTGAAGCGACTGTACCTGGCGCCCTCGGCGCAGAACAGCGGCGTTGGCCTGGCGTTGCTGGACGCCTCGCTGGCCTGGCTCGAGCGCGATGGCCCGCGCACCCTCTGGATCAGCGTCTGGTCGGAAAATCACGGCGCGCAGCGTTTCTACGGCCGCCACGGCTTCGTGCATGTTGGTGAGTACGCATTCATCGTCGGCGAGCAGCGCGACCGCGAGTTCATCTACCGGCGCAGGCCCTGCCTTGCATGAACCGGATCGGATGAGCCAAGTCATACTGATCCACGGCCTGTGGATGCGCAGTTTCAGCATGCGCTGGCTGGCCACGCGGCTGCGCAGCCAGGGCTTTGACACGCGGCTGTTCGGCTACTACAGCCTGCTGCAGGACACCGATGCCGTCATTGCCCGTTTAGCCGAAGCCTTGCACGAAGTGCCCGGCACGCATGTCGTGGCGCACAGCCTGGGCGGGTTGCTGGCGTTGCGTGCGGCCGAGCAGGTCGGCGCGGACCGCATGGGGCGGATCGTCTGCCTGGGCTCGCCCCTGGCCGGCAGCCAGGCCGCGACCAGAATCGTGGCCAGAATCCCGGCGGGCGCGACCCTCGTCGGATACAACCGGGGGCTGCTTGCATCAGGCATCGACCACATCCTGCAGGGCCTGCAGGTGGGCGCCATCGCCGGTTGCGTGCCGCGCGGCCTGGGTGGGGTAATGGCGCACTTCGCCTGCGAGCATGACGGGACCGTGGCGATCCACGAAACCCGTGTGCCTGGGCTGGCCGACCATGCGGTGGTGCACGCCAGCCACAGCGGCCTGATGTTCTCCGACGCAGCGGTGCGCCAGGCGACCATCTTCCTGCGTGAAGGCCGTTTCGAGCACGGCCTTCAAGCCGGCGCCGTATAATTCGCGCCTTTCCTGCAACAAGCTGACTGACAACGCATGGGACGTGGTCCATCCATCGAAGGCCGCAAGAACGCGGTGGACGCCAAGCGCGGCAAGATCTTCACCAAGGTGATCCGCGAGATTTCGGTCGCCGCGCGCGCCGGTGGCGGTGATCCTGCGGGAAATCCACGCCTGCGTGGCGCGATCGAAAAGGGTCTTTCGGTCAACATGACCAGGGACGTGATCGAACGCGCGATCAAGAAGGCCACCGGCGAACTGGAGGGCGTGGAGTACGAAGAGATTCGTTACGAGGGCTACGCGCCCAGCGGCGTCGCTGTCATTGTCGATTGCCTGACCGACAACCGCGTGCGCACCGTGGCTGACGTGCGCCATGCCTTCGTCAAGTTCGGCGGCAACATGGGCACCGAAGGCTCGGTCGCCTTCATGTTCAACAAGTTGGGCGTGCTCAGCTTCGCGCCGGGCGCGGATGAAGATGCGATTACAGAGGCCGCCATCGAGGCGGGCGCCGACGACATCGTGGTGTATCCGCAGGACGGCGCGATCGACGTCCTGACTGCGCCGGACGCGTTCGAGGCGGTCAAGGCGGCGATGCAGGTCGCGGGACTGGCGCCGGACATTGCCGAAATCACGTTGCGCGCCGACAACGACATCGCCGTGGATGGCGATACCGCAGAACACGTCCACAAGCTGCTGGCGTGGCTGGAAGACATGGACGACGTGCAGCACGTCTCACACAACGCCGACCTCGGAGACGACGTCGGCGCCTGAGCGCACCGGCATCGCCACACATCAACGTGACACGCATCCTCGGCATCGACCCAGGTTCGCAACGCACCGGCGTAGGCATTATTGATGTCGCCGCCGACGGGAAGATCGTGCATGTCCATCACCAGCCCATCAAGCTGCTGGATGCCGAATCCTTCCCGTTGCGCCTGCGCCTGCTGCTGGATGGACTGTGGGCGCTCATCGAGCAGTACGCACCCGATGAAGTCGCAGTAGAGCAGGTGTTCCTGTCCAACAACGCAATGTCCGCGCTCAAGCTCGGCCAGGCGCGTGGCGCGGCGATCGCCGCCTGCGTGGCGCGCGACCTGCCGGTCAGCGAATACGCCGCCAAGGAAATCAAGCTGGGACTGGTCGGTACCGGTAATGCCGACAAGGTCCAGGTGCAGCACATGGTCGGGATCATGCTGGGCCTGCAGGGCAAGCTGCAGGCGGACGCCGCCGACGCATTGGCGGTGGCGATCACGCATGCGCATGTCCGCGCCACCGCAAACCGGCTGGGCGTGGCAACGCGCACGGCCTGGAGAAAGTGATGATGAGAAGCTTGGCACGATGAGAAACTTGGCACGATGAGAAGCTCGAGATGATTGGTCGCCTGAAAGGAATTCTGGTGCACAAACAGCCGCCATGGCTGGTGATCGACGTGCACGGCGTTGGTTACGAACTGGAGGCGCCAATGAGCACCTTCTACGACCTGCCGGAGGTCGGCCGCGAGGTCGCGCTGTTCACCCATTACGCGCAAAAGGAAGACAGCGTCTCGCTGTACGGCTTCCTGCGCGAGGGCGAGCGCCGCCTGTTCCGCGACGTGCAAAAGGTCAGCGGGATTGGCGC
>JBBSTP010000124.1:0-6366 GCA_038235795.1 Lysobacterales bacterium
ATTCGCAGGGCGGCTACGTGATCGACATGGGCGCGCCGCATTTTGAACCTGGCCGGGTACCGATGCTGGGCTGGCACGAGGCGCGCGACGCGTACACCGTGTATGCCAAAGGCAAGCCGATCCGCTTCGGCGCCGTCTCGATGGGCAACCCGCACGCCGTGGTCGAGGTGGCCGGCGTCGACAATGCCGCGGTCGAGGCGACCGCCATTACGCTGCAAGGCAATGCCGCGTTTCCCGAGTCGGTGAATGTCGGTTTCGCCGAAATCGTCGCGCGTGATCGCATCCGGCTGCGCGTGTACGAACGCGGCGTCGGCGAAACACTGGCCTGCGGCAGTGGCGCCTGCGCGGCGGTAGCGGTGCTGACCCGGCGCGGGCAGCTGGATGCCGACCGCGATATCGTGGTGGCTCTGCGGGGCGGCGACTTGCTGATCCGCTACGATCAGGGCAGCGGCCGCATCGCGATGGGCGGACCGACCGCATTTGTATTCGAAGGGGAGTGGCAGTAGTGGCGATCGACGCGTTCAACCCGGACCTGCAGGAAAAACTCGGCGCCCATGAAGTGGCGGCGTGGCTGCGCCGGCATTCGACCTTCCTGCAACAGTTCCCCGACCTGGCGCTTACCCTGGTGGTGCCGCGCGAGGACGGCCCTGCGGCGTCGCTGGCCAGCTACCAGCTGGACGTCCTGCGCGACAAGAACCGCGAGTTCTCCAAGCGCCTGCACGAGTTGTCCGGCAATGCGCAGGAAAACGAGCGGCTGGCGGTGCGCACGCATCAGCTGACGCTGGCGCTGATGAAGCAGGACAGCGCCGCGCAGACAGTGCGTGCGATGGCGGCGTCACTGGTCGAGGATTTCCACGGCGACCTGGTGCGGATGGTGTTGTTCCACCCGGTCGAGGGGCTGGAAGACAACGACTGGCTGCAGGTAATCGCCGAGGGCGACAAGCGCCTGGATGGCTTCCGCGACCTGCTCGGCAACGGCGAGCCGCTGTGCGGGCGCCTGCATCCGGACAAGAATGCACTGCTGTACGGCGCACGCGTCGAAGAGGTGCAGAGTTCGGCGCTGCTGGTGTTGCCGGGTCTTGGATTGGTCGCGGTTGGCAGCCGCGACGGCAACCGCTTCTTCCCGGGCATGGGCACCGTGTTCCTGCGCATGATGGGCGAGTCGCTGGCGACCGCATTGCAGCGCTTCCCGCGCGAATGAGATGAACGCCGCGACCAGCCCGGTCGAGGAATTCCTGTCGCACCTGGCGGTGGAGCGCCGCAGCTCGCCGCATACATTGGATGCCTATCGCCGCGACCTGGGCGCGCTGGTGCAGTGGTCAGATGCGCAATCGCGCGAGCTGCTGCAATTGCAGGCGGACGACGTGCGCCTGTTCGTGGCCAGTGAACATCGCCGTGGCCTGTCGGCCAAGAGCCTGCAGCGGCGGTTGTCGGCCTGTCGAAGTTTCTATGGCTGGTTGCTCAAGCAGGGGCGCATCACAGCCAGTCCGGCCGGTGCCGTGCGCGCGCCCAAGGCCGCGCGCAAGCTGCCGCAGGTGCTCGACGTGGACGAGGCGGTGCAACTGGTCGAACTGCCAACCGATGGGCCACTCGGGCTGCGTGACCGCGCGCTGCTCGAGCTTTTCTACTCATCCGGTTTGCGACTTGCGGAGGTCTGTGCGCTGCGCTGGGTGGATCTGGATTTCGCCCAAGGCCTGGTCACGGTGCTCGGCAAGGGCAGCAAGCAGCGGGTGGTGCCGGTCGGCTCGCATGCGTTGAAGGCGCTGGCGGAATGGCGGCTCGCGTTGCATCGCAATGCCACGGACGCGCAACACGTCTTCCCCGGTCGCAGCGACAAGCCGATCACCTCCCGCGCGATCCAGTTGCGCCTGCGCCAGCTCGCCCAGCGCCAAGGCGTGTTCAAGCGCGTGCATCCGCACCTGCTGCGGCACAGTTTTGCCAGCCACATGCTGGAATCCTCCGGCGACCTGCGCGCAGTGCAGGAATTGCTGGGACATGCCGATATCGCCACCACCCAGATCTACACCCATCTGGATTTCCAGCACCTGGCCAAGGTGTACGACGCCGCGCACCCGCGCGCCAAGCGCAAGTCTGGCAGCGGTACCTGACGCGCAGTCCTCGTTTGTGGCCGGTAGCTGCGCTTGAACCCTCCTGCGACGACCCCACATCTGGGATTCCCCCGGAGGTCGCATGGATCCCAGCCAAAACCCCAACGTATTCCACGCAACGACCGTCGTGTCGGTGCGTCGAGGCGGCCAGGTCGTGATCGCCGGCGATGGCCAGGTCACGCTCGGCCACACGGTGATGAAGGCCAATGCGCGCAAGGTGCGCCGGCTCGGCAAGGACGGCCGCGTACTGGCCGGTTTCGCCGGTGCGGCGGCCGACGCGTTCACCCTGTTCGAATTGTTCGAAGCCAAACTCGAAAAGCATGGCCAGCTGCAGCGCGCCGCGGTCGAGATGGCCAAGGACTGGCGCACCGAGCGCCGCTTCGGCAAGCTTGAAGCATTGCTTGCGGTGGCCGATGTCGACACCTCGCTGATCATCAGCGGCACCGGGGACGTGATCGAACCCGAGGACGGCCTGATCGCGATTGGCTCGGGCGGCGTGTATGCGCTGTCCGCCGCGCGCGCGCTGCTGGCGCATACCGAACTGGATGCCAGGACCATCGCCACCGAAGCGCTGAAGATCGCCGGGGATGTCTGCATCTACACCAACCGAAATATCGTGGTGGAAGTCCTCTGATGCACAGGATCGAAAATTCCTCCGCCAGCATGACCCCGCGCGAGATCGTGCAGGAACTCGACAAGCACATCATCGGCCAGCAGGCGGCCAAGCGCGCCGTGGCCATCGCCCTGCGCAACCGCTGGCGGCGTGCACAGCTGCCGGCGGAACTGCGCAACGAGGTGATGCCGAAGAACATCCTGATGATCGGTCCGACCGGTGTCGGCAAGACGGAAATCGCGCGGCGGTTGGCAACGCTGGCCAACGCGCCGTTCGTGAAGGTCGAAGCGACCCGTTTCACCGAGGTCGGCTACGTCGGCAAGGATGTGGAGCAGATCATCCGCGACCTCGCCGATACCGCGGTCAAGCTGTATCGCGAGCAGGCCAAGCAGCGCGTGCGCACCCAGGCCGAGGAACGCGCCGAAGACCGCATCCTTGACGCCCTGTTGCCGAAGCGCGACGCCACTCCTGGATTCGGCTTCAACCCGTCTGCCGCCACGACCATCGACATCGGCGCTGAGCTCTCTTCGCAGGATTCCGTTACCCGCCAGAAGCTGCGCAAGCAATTGCGCGCCGGCGAGCTGGACGAGCGCGAGATCGAACTCGACCTGGCGATGAATGTCGGCGTCGACATCATGACGCCGCCCGGCATGGAGGAAATGGGTCAGCAGCTGCGGCAGATGTTCTCGCGGGTGTCCGGTAACAAGAGCCACAAGAAGGCGATGGCGATCAAGGCCGCACGGCCGCTGCTGATCGAGGAAGAAGCCGGGAAGCTCGTGAATGAAGACGAGGTGCGCGAGGCCGCGATCGAGGCCTGTGAGCAGCACGGCATCGTGTTCATCGACGAGATCGACAAGGTCGCCAAGCGCAGCGAAGGCATGGGCGCCGATGTCAGCCGCGAAGGTGTGCAACGCGACCTGCTGCCGCTGGTTGAAGGCAGCACGGTAAGTACCAAACACGGCGCGGTGCGTACCGACCACATCCTGTTCATTGCGTCCGGCGCGTTCCACATGGCCAAGCCATCCGACCTGATCCCGGAAATGCAGGGCCGCTTCCCGATCCGGGTGGAGCTCTCCGCGCTGGGCAAGGAAGAATTCGTGCGCATCCTGACCGAACCCAAGGCAGCGTTGACCACGCAGTACGTCGAGTTGATGCAGACCGAAGGCGTCACCCTGTCATTCGGCACCGACGCGGTGGACCGCCTGGCCGAAATCGCCGCGCACGTCAACGAACGCCAGGAGAACATCGGTGCGCGTCGCCTGCATACGGTGCTGGAGCGGTTGCTGGAAACCCTGAGCTTCGAGGCACCTGACAAGGGCGGGGCGGTGGCGATTGACCGCGCTTATGTCGATGCGCACCTGGGCGAGCTGGTGCAGGACCCGGATTTGAGCCGGTACATTCTCTGACGGTCGCAGGCGGCAGGCGTCTGGTTCCGGGATCGTCGGCGGGTTCAGCCTTGCGCGGCTGCCGGCGGCTCGACAGCGGGCAGCTTCAACACGAATGTCGAGCCTACATCTGGCTCGCTTTCGGCCTGCAAGGTGCCACCCATCCCGGTGGCGAACTGTCGGCTGATCGCCAGACCCAGGCCTGCGCCGCGTTGCGATTCGGACTGGCTGCCGATCTGCACGAACGGCTGGAAGATCTCTTCGAGCTTTGATGCCGGAATCCCGCGGCCACTGTCCTGGACCTCGATGCGCACCAGTCCAGCCGCGTCCTCGGATGCGCAGCGAAGGATGACCGAGCCCCCGCGCGGAGTGAATTTGGCGGCGTTGGACAGCAGGTTCAGCAGGATTTGCTGCACCTGCATGGCATCGGCCATGATCAGGCACCCGCCCGCATCGCCCTGTCGGCGGAAGTCCAGGCCTGCCTCGTCCCAGCGCGCCCGCATCAGCGATTCGACCCTTGCCAATACCCCGTCCAGCTCGACCGGTTCAAGCAGGCTGGTTTCGGTGCCGGCCTCGGCACGTGAATAACGCAGCACATCGTCGATGAGACGGTCGATGTCCTTGCCCGCCTTCAATATCAGGTTCATGTCCGTCAGCTGCTCAGGTTCGAGCGGTCCATGCAGTTGCCGGCGTAGCACTTCGGCCAATCCGGTGATGGCCGACAAGGGGCTGCGCACTTCGTGCGCCAGCATCGACAGGAACCGCGCCTTGTCATCACGCGCATGCTCTGCCACTTGCCTGGCTTGGATCAGCTCTTCCTCGTAATGGTGGCGCTGGCGCATCGGCAGCAGCACGCATTCATTGAGCGGCGTACCGCCATCCTCGCGACGCACCGCATTGACCATCACCGGTAATTTTTCACCGTTGGCGGTGAGCAGCGACAGGTAGATCTCGCCCACTTCGCCATGCATCTTCAGCAGCGGGAAAAAATGGGTCTGGTGGAAAATGGCGCCACCCGGCGCCAGGATTTTGGATAGTGGCTTGCCGACAACGGCCTCGCTGGTGGTCCCCAGCCAGTGCGCCAATGTCTGGTTGATCCCGGTGACGTGCGCTTCGTCGTCGAAGCGGAGATAGCCGCACGGCGCATGGTCGAGAGTGGCATCCATCGCGTTGCTGCCGACGCTCAGGCAGCCAGCGCCGAGAGGTACTTGTCGATGGCCGCCGAAGTTTCGTCCGGATGGCTCATGTGCGGGCAATGGCCCGTCGCACTCAAGTAATGCAGGGTGCTGTCGGGCATCCGTGCATGCATGTAGCGACCGACCTCGACCGGGGCGATGGCATCGTCCGCGCATTGCAGGATCAGCGCCGGCGTCGTCAACCTGGCCAGGTCGGCGCGGTTGTCGCTGAGGAAGGTGGCCTCGGCGAAACGTTTGGCGACGACCGGATCGGTCGAGCAGAAGCTGCGCTGCAATTCCTCGGTCAATTCCGGGCGCTCGGCGTTTTTCATGATGGCCGGTGCCAGTTGCGCGGCCCATCCGATGTAGTTGCGATCCATCATGTCCAGCAGACCTTCAAGGTCCGCCCGCTCGAACCCGCCGGCGTAGCCGTCATCGTTGAAGTAGCAGGGCGACGGGCCGACCATGACCAGCTGCGAGAACATGCCCGGGGCCTGCAGTGTCGCCAGTGCGCCGATCATGCTGCTGACCGAGTGCGCCACCAGCACGGCATCGCTCAGGTCCAGCGCCTGGCCAATCTCGACCAGGTCCTCGGCGTATGCGGAAAGGCGCCCGTAGCGCTGCGGGTCGTACGCACCGTGATCCGAGCCACCCATGCCCAGGTAGTCGAACAGGACCACGCGGTAGCGGTCCTCGAAACGAGGGGCGACGAAGCGCCACATGTTCTGGTCACAGCCAAAGCCATGCGCAAACACCAGCGTGCGCGAACCCTCGCCAGAAATGCGTACGTTGTACCGTGCCAGTGTTTCGGTGTTGCCGTCCATCGCTGATGCCCCCACGCGATGGACGAGTGTAATCCAGTCCACCTGAAGGCTGGGTGCCACCGAGCGTCCGGCAGGCTGCCATCCGGCGGGTGCTGGCGGCCGTGCAACGCGCGCGCCGCAAATGATGGCGGCATCAATCCGGCGACACGGTGCGATAATCCTTGAATGAACACACCCGACCACACGCCCGATCAGACATCCAACCAGGCATCCAACCAGACATCCAACCAGGGCAGCGCCGACACCACTCATTTCGGTTAC
>JBBSTP010000125.1:0-6338 GCA_038235795.1 Lysobacterales bacterium
CTGGTTGGTGGTACGGAAGCTGCCCCACCAGCGCATGCCATCGCGTTCCGGGCGGTTGCCCAGGCCAGTCGCCAGCATTTCGGAGCGAGCCCGGCCGATCGTGGCCTCCGAGTGCGGCAGGATCGCGATCTGGCGCGGCCCCTCGATCACCGACACGGCAAACTGGGCCAGCAAGCGATGCGACGCCGTGGTTGGATGCACGCCATCGGCGAATGCGTAGGATTCCGCGCCGCCGGGGATCGTGGTCGCCGGATTGCACACCAACGACGAGGGCACGCCGAAGCAGGCCATGCCAGTCACGTTGCTTAAGCCATACGTCGTCGGCGCGGCGGAAATTTCACGGATGAAGTTGAACGTGTCAAGCGGGATCACGCGCAAGTTCGCCGAAGCCAACCCACCAAACAACGTCTGGTTGTAGGCCTGCACCAAGGCGGTTATGCCGGCAGAGCCAGCGGCTCCCTGGGACAGGCCAAACGGCGTTCGCCCGACGTCCGGAATCGTCGGTACTAGGATGTAACGGGCACCCGCTTGGTTGAGCGTTCCGATCAAAGCCACTTCCTTCCCGGCAGCCGAGAGGAACTGCGTCTGGGTGGTCACCCCATTGAGATGGAAGAACAGGTCGTTGGCGCCACCCCACACCGTATACAGCGCGCCGGCATCTGCAACGCCCCCATTGCGGGAAAGATAAGCCGCGACCTGGGTTGGAATGGTCGGCGCGAACTGGGTGGGCGGCGTCGGCGGGACCCCAGGCCCTGGATTGAAGGTGGCGCCACCAGCTGCATAGTTGGTGCCGGTTGCGGACACGATGCCGGTGGTGGTCAGGCCCCAAGCCGGGCTGGCATCCGTCCCGTAAAAGTCGGCGAGGAATTGTGCCCAGACCAACCCGGGGTTGGTCGTGAATTGGCCCACCAGGCCTGCTGTGGGACCCTGTGTCTGGATCAGGAAGGGCCGGTAGAACCCGGAGTCCGTCAGGCTGTCGCCAAAGAACACGGTCTGGGTGAAGGCCGGCTTGGTCTGCGCCAGCAGCGGCATCGAAGCCAGAGCCAGGGCGGCAGCCAGCACGCTACGGGAGAATCTGTTCTTCATGACGTTCCTCGGAGGGGGACGGAAATGGACAAGTCGGTATTGGCGACGAGGGCCCAGCAGCAACAATACGATACCGAATGGCGCAGATGGTTTCACGAAAATGTAACGGTCACAAGTTGCGCCGCCGCACGCTTGCGTACCGAAACAGGCGAAAATTACCGCATGCACATCCAGCTCACTGGCCAAGCCCGCCAACTCCCATCCGGTGCCACCATCGCGACCCTGCTGGAGACCGAAGGGCTGGCCGAGCGCCGCGTCGCAGTCGAAGTCAATGGCACCATCCTGCCGCGCGCCCAGCACGTCACACATTTGCTTGGTGACGGCGACCAAATCGAAATCGTGCATGCACTAGGTGGTGGGTGACGCTTCGGCAATAATGGAGAGATGACTCAGACATCCGACCTGCTCCACATCGCCGGCAAAACCTACGCCTCGCGCCTGCTGACCGGCACCGGCAAGTTCAAGGACCTGGACGAGACCCGGCTCGCCACCGAGGCCGCCGGCGCGCAGATCGTCACAGTCGCGATCCGACGGACGCCGTTCTTCAACAAGGACGCCGGGCAGAATCCGGGCGAGCCCAACCTGCTCGACATGCTGCCACCCGACCGTTACACCATCCTGCCCAATACCGCTGGCTGCTACACCGCCGACGACGCGGTGCGTACCTGCCGGCTCGCACGTGAGCTGCTGGATGGACACAAGCTGGTAAAACTTGAAGTGCTGGGCGACCAGCGCACGTTGTATCCCGATGTAGTGGCGACGCTCGCCGCCGCCGAGATCCTGGTCAAGGACGGCTTCGACGTGATGGTCTACACCAGCGACGACCCGATCCTGTGCAAGCGCCTTGAGGAAATCGGCTGCGTGGCGGTGATGCCGCTGGCGGCGCCGATCGGCTCGGGCCTGGGGGTGCAGAACAAATACAACCTGATCGAGATCGTCGAAAGCGCGAAGGTCCCGATCATCGTCGATGCCGGCGTCGGCACTGCGTCGGACGCGGCGATTGCAATGGAACTCGGCTGCGATGGCGTGCTGATGAACACCGCGATTGCCGGGGCAAGAAATCCGGTGCTGATGGCCAGCGCGATGCGCAAGGCGGTCGAGGCCGGGCGCGAAGCGTTCCTGGCCGGCCGCATCCCGCGCAAGCGCTTCGCCAGTGCATCTTCGCCGGTCGACGGCCTGATTGGCTGATGACCGATCCGTTCTCAAGCGCCGGCTCGAAAGCACCCCCCAAGCCTTTCACTGCCACCGATGGCCAACGCAAGGTCCGCAGCTTCGTATTGCGCCAGGGCCGTTTCACCGAAGCCCAGCAACGCGCGTTCGATGACGTATGGCCGCGTTACGGCCTTGACTACGTGGGTAGTCCGCGTGAATTCGATGCCGCCTTCGGGCGCAAGGCGCCACGCATCCTCGAGATCGGCTTCGGCAATGGCGATGCCCTGCGCTACTCGGCGCGGCAGGATCCGGCGCGCGACCACATCGGCATCGAGGTCCATGCACCGGGCGTCGGACGCCTGCTGAATGCATTGGCCGATGACGATGCCGGCAACGTGCGCATCTATCACCATGATGCGGTCGAGGTACTCGAACATGAAGTCGCCGATGCATCATTGGACGAAGTCCGCATCTACTTCCCGGATCCCTGGCACAAGAAGCGCCACCACAAGCGGCGCCTGCTGAATCCGGCCTTTGCAGCGCTGCTGGTGCGCAAGCTCACCGCCGATGGTCGCTTGCACCTCGCCACCGATTGGCACGACTATGCGATGCAGATGTGGGACGTGCTGGATGCAACACCGGGCCTCGCCAATCGCGCGGGAGCGTGCGGCGCGGTGGCGCGGCCCGACTGGCGCCCGCAGACCCATTTCGAGACGCGCGGCCAGAACCTCGGCCATGGCGTCTGGGACCTGCTCTACGACCGCTGCTGATCCGCCCCAGGGAACGACTTTCGCCGAATGGATACAGCGCTGACGCTCACCACCGACATGCAGCTGGTGCTCGGGCTGGTGGTCTTCACGATGTTGATGTTCCTGTTCGAGCGCATCCGCGCCGACGTGGTCGCGCTGGTCGTGCTGGTGGTGCTGGGCCTGACCGGCCTGGTCCCGCGCGAGGACCTGTTCGGCGGCTTCGCCGGCAACGCGGTGATCAGCGTCATCGCCACCATGATCCTGGGCGCAGGGCTGGACCGCACCGGCGCGCTCAACCGCCTGGCCGCCTGGCTGCTGCGGCGCGCGAACGGCGTGGAACACCGCCTGCTGCTGCTGACCACCGGCGTGGCCGGCCTGACCAGCTCGATCATGCAGAACCCGTCGGTGATGTCGCTGTTCCTGCCGGTGGCATCGCGGTTGTCCTCGCGCACCGGCCTGACCCTGTCGCGCATGCTGTTGCCGCTGGCCTCCGCCATCGTGATGGGCGGCGCACTGACCATGGTCGGCAATTCACCCCTGATCCTGCTCAACGATCTGCTGGTCGCCGCCAACGCCAACATGCCATCCGGCGCGGCGACGCTGGAGCCATTGAACATGTTCGCGCCGATGCCGATCGGCCTGGCCCTGCTCGCCGCGTCACTGGCTTACTTCCATTTTTTCGGCAGCAAACTGTTGCGCGAAGACGAAGACGAGGCGGTCACGCCGGCGCGCACGCAGAGCTATTTCTCCCGAGCCTACGGGATCGAGGGCGAGGTCTACGAGCTCACGGTCACGGCCGACAGCCCGCTGGTCGGCATGAGCGTGGGCGAGGCCGAGGCGGTACAGGGCACGCCGTTGATCCTGGCCCTGCAAACAGGCAACGAATCGCGGCTGGCGCCACCGGCCGAGGCGCGCATCTGGGTCGGCAGCGTGATCGGCGCGATGGGCGAGCGCGAGCAGGTCGCCGATTTCGCGCAAAACAACTTCCTGCACCTGTCGACCCGCCTGCGCACCTTCGGCGACCTGTTCAACCCAAGCCGCGCCGGCATTTCCGAGGCGGTGGTGCCGCCGACCTCGCGTTTCATCGGCAAGACCCAGGCCGAGCTGCAGCTGCGCAAGCAGGCGGGCATCAGCCTGCTGGCGATCAACCGCGATAGACAAGTCCTGCGCGACGACGTGCGCAACACGCCGATGCGCGCCGGCGACATGCTGGTCCTGCACAGCATCTGGACCGATTTGGCGCTGGCCGCCAAGGGCAAGGATTTCGTGGTGGTCACCGACTACCCGAAGGGCGAGCAGCGCCCGCACAAGTTCAAGATCGCGATGGGCATCTTCGCCGGCTCCATGCTGCTGGCGCTGTCGTCGAAAATCCCGGTGCCGATCGCCTTGATGACCGGCGTTGCGGCCATGCTGGTCGCCGGCGTGTTGCACGTGGACGAGGCCTACGCCGCGATCAGCTGGAAGACGGTGTTCCTGATGGCCTGCCTGATCCCGCTCGGTTGGGCGATGGATTCCAGCGGCGCGGCGGCTTGGCTGGCCGGGCATTCGCTGGAACGCCTGCCCGACTGGATGCCGCTGTGGTTGCTGCAGTTGTTGATCGGCCTGCTCACCACTGCATTTTCGCTGGTCATCAGCCATGTCGGCGCGACCATCGTCATGGTACCGATTGCGGTCAACGTCGCGCTGGCCGCAGGCGGTGACCCGACTGCGTTCGCATTGACCGTGGCGCTGTCGGCCTCCAACAACCTGATGACCGCGTCCAACCCGGTGATGTCGATGGTGACCGGTCCGGCCAGCTATACCGGCCGTGACCTGTGGCGGGCCGGCGCGCCGTTGTCCGTGGTGTACCTGCTGTTGATCGTGGGGATGATCAACCTGCTGTATTGACCGAGGCTTCGCCCAACCGGACGTCGCCACTTGTGCAATGAACTGCGATCTCGCGCAGCCGTTCGCCGCGGCACGGACCGGCCACGCATTCACCGCTGGCCAGCGCAAAGCTGGCGCCGTGCACCGCGCACACCAGCAACCCGTCCTTGCTGCGCAAAAACTGACCGGGCGCCCAGTCAAGCCGGCGTCCCGCATGCGGGCACACGTTCAGCCACGCGCGCACCTCGCCAGCCGCATCCCGGTGCACGATCAGCGATTCGGCGTCGCTATCCAGCACCGCCTCGATCTCGTGCAGGCTGTCGAGTTCCATCGCCTCCAGCCGCAATAGCGGCATGCGCGAGGGGTCGATGCCATCACTGTTTAACGAACTGCTCACAACTCGAATCCGCACCCAACCGATACTTGTCGTCATTGTGTCACGGCGCCAAAGCGCCCCGGGAATCCAACCTCGATGTCCATCTTCCGTCAGCGCACGTTCCAGGGCTTCCGTTTCGATCCGTTCAAGGCCCCGCGCAGGCCACGCCATCCGATGCTGCGCTGGGCCCTGGGCCTGGTCGGCGTGGCCTTGTTGATTGGCCTGCTGTTCGTGAGCGTATTCGTCGGCATCGCGATGCTGGGCGTCGGCCTGCTGGTGCGCCGGCTGAAGCAACGCGGCAAGCCAGTCGCGCGCGTGGACAGTATTCCCGGCAATTACCGCGTGCTGTCCAAGGCCGAATTGCCGCTGGCTCGCTGAATGGTCGATCTCGTCGCCGCTGCTGCGACGCCGCGCATTCCGGTCCGGGATCGCGACGGCACTACACTTGGCGAATTCCCGGTACGCCGGATCTATTGCGTCGGTCGCAACTTCGCCGAACACGCCCGCGAAATGGGTGCTGATGCGCCGGTGTCCAAAGACGAGCGTGGTTCACCGGTGTTCTTCTGCAAGCCGGCCGACGCCATCGTCATCGATGGCGAGGTGCCCTACCCGCCTGGCACCCGAAACCTTCACCACGAAGTCGAACTGGTAGTCGCGCTCGGCCGCGATGCCCCGGCTGGCGTGCTGGCCGCAAGCGACGCGATGGCCCTGGTGTTCGGCTACGGCATCGGCCTGGACCTTACCCGTCGCGACCTGCAAGCCGCGGCCAAGGCCAAGGGCCTGCCCTGGGATACGGGCAAGGCCTTCGATTACTCGGCGCCGGTCAGCGCGCTGGTGCCGGCGGTGCAGGTCAGCGATTACGCGTCGCTGGCGGTCAGCCTGCAGGTCAATGGCGAACCCCGGCAGCAAGGCCTGTTGTCAGACCTCATCTGGGATGTCGGCGAGATCCTGCATGAGCTGTCATTGCTGTATGCGCTGCGCGCGGGCGACGTGATCTTCATGGGCACGCCAGCCGGCGTGGGGCCGATCCACGTCGGCGATGCCTACGTCGCGAGCTTGGGCGACCTGGCAGAACTGCACGGCCGCATCCTGCCGTCGCGTGAGTGACA
>JBBSTP010000126.1:0-6308 GCA_038235795.1 Lysobacterales bacterium
ATCAGGTAGGCCTCGGTGGTGGAGAACACGTACTTGCCGCTGGTGATGTCGACCTGGCCACCACCGAAGTTGACCGCATACAGCCCGCGCTTGACCGAGCGGATCATCTCTTCGGGATCATGGCTGCCGGCGCGCATGTAGGTATTGGTCATGCGCGGCATCACCAGGTGCGCGAACGACTCGCGGCGGCCATTGCCGGTCGGGGCCATGCCCATCAGCCTCGCGTTGAGGCTGTCCTGCATGTAGCCCACCAGGATCCCGTCTTCGATCAGCGTGGTGCAGCGGGTTGGCTCGCCCTCGTCGTCGATGTTCAGCGAGCCACGGCGGCCTTCCAGGGTACCGTCGTCAACAATCGTGACGCCCTTGGCCGCAACCTGCTGGCCCATGCGCCCGGCATAGGTGCTGGTGCCCTTGCGGTTGAAGTCGCCCTCCAGGCCGTGGCCGACCGCTTCGTGCAGCAGCACGCCCGGCCAACCGTTGCCCAGCACCACCGGCATCACCCCGGCCGGCGCGTCGACCGCATCCAGGTTCACCAGTGCCTGGCGCAGTGCCTCGCGCGCGAATTTTTCCGGCTTGCCGTCGCCGAACAGTTCCTCGTAGGAATACCGTCCACCGAAGCCGGCATAGCCCGATTCGCGGCGACCGCCCTGCTCCACGATGACCTGCACGTTCATCCGCACCAGCGGCCTTACGTCGGCGGCCAACACGCCATCGCTGCGCGCGACCAGGATCGTGTCCACGCCACCGGCCAGGCTGACCATCACCTGCTGCACGCGCGCATCCAGCGCCCGCAACAGACCGTCGATCCGCCGCAGCACGGCGACCTTGGCCTCGTTGCCCATTGCATCCACCGGGTCCAGCGCCGGATACAGCGTGCGCGGATTGCCAGACACCAACGCGCGCGGCGCATGCGCCTGGCCATCGCGGGCAATGGCCTTGGCCGAATGGGTCGCCGTCATCAATGCCCGCGCGTCCAGGTCGTCGGAGTAGGCGAAGCCGGTCTTTTCGCCGCTGATCGCGCGCACGCCCACGCCCTGCTCGATCGAATGCGCACCGTCCTTGACGATGCCGTCTTCCATGCTCCAGCTCTCGCGTCGCGCATGCTGGAAATACAGGTCGCCGAAGTCGATGCCCGGCCCGAGCAGGCTGCCGAAGGCGCCCTGGAGTGCATCCAGGTCGAGTCCGCTGGGTGCCAGCAGTCGTGATTCGGCAATGGCGAGTTGGGTCATGTGGATGCGGTCATTTGGAGGAGGGCTTCGATGGCTGCGACGTCAGTGGATGAAATGGTGACGGATGCGTCGTGATCAACCCGGCGGCTGGTCGGGCGCAGGTTTTGCCGCCGCTGGATTGGCTCGAGCTGGTTTGGCCCCCGGCGGCGCGCGCGACACGCCGGCACGCGCGCGGACCTCGACCTTGGGCGACGCCCACGGCCCGGTGACGCGATAGGTCTTCGCACCCAGTCCCAACAACGGCTTGTCGAGCACCGCATTGGCGACCGCACCGACGGCTGCACCGATCGGGCCACCGGCAATCGCGCCCACCGCGGTCAGCAGGCCGCCGGACTTGGGCAACACATCGACGGTCTGGTCGAAACGTTGCGTGCGCAGGTCGGCACTGCCGCGGACGTGGATGTCGGCGGCCGGCCCTTTGATGATGAGGTTGTCGGTACGTGCGCTGCCCTGGGCTAGGCGCACATCGCCCTTGATGCTGTCGAAGGCGAAGCCCTTCTCGAAGAAGTCACGGAAATCCAGGGTCAGCCGCCGTGGCAACTGGGCGATGCCGAGCAGGCCGAGCACGCGCCCGGCGCCGGGTTCGAGTTCGAGCAGCCGGCCATCGCGCGCATCCAGCGAAACACTGGCTTCCATAGTGTCGAGGTCAAAGGCTTCCGGGCCTCCGCGCCAGCCTGCAACCACGTCAAACCTGCCCTTGCCGTCATCGACCTGGCCTGCCAGGCCCAGCCCTTTCAACAGGCCGCCGATATCGTCGCTGTCCACGCCCATCTTGATCCGGGTGCGCGCCGCACCGGCGCGGCCTGTCCAGCTTCCGCTCGCGGTCATTCGCTGCTTCGGACTGCCCGCGGTAAATTCGTCCATGCGCATGCCAGACGCCACCGGCGAACTTCGGAAACGTGCCTTGCCCAACACTGCATCGCCAATGCGCAGTTCTCCGACCTCGAACAGCAAGGGCGGAATATTCGCGGGGTTGAACGAGGCTCCGTTGCCCTTTGATGCCGGCGGCGCCACCGCAGCGCCCGCCGCCGGCCCCTTTGCCGGCTTGCGCCAATACAGGCGCTCGAAGCGCCCGGCGATCGTGGCGCCGTCCTGCTCCGGCACCAGCAAGAATCCGGCGATGCCCGCACCCTGCACCTGCACCGCAGTGCCGCTCGGCGCCGGCAACAGCAACAGGCGGGTGTCGTCGAAGTCGGCGCCCAACAGGCGCAAATGGCCTGCAGTCACTTCGATGCGCCGCAGCGGCAACGCACCACCCGTGCCATCACCGGAAAACACGCCAATCCAGTCCAGCGCATCCACGCGCGCGGCGCGGCCCGTCACGATCAGGCCACGCGCGGGTGGCGCTGCGGCAACCGCTCCGCCGAGCTGTACCCGGATCCCGGTCTGTCGTGCATCGCTGCGACTGCGCAAAGACAGCAAATTGCCCAGTGCGACGTTGACCTCGCCGCGTTCCAGCGGAAGCCCGAGCGTGATCGTCGTGGCCAATGCTTTCGCTGCCGGCTTGCGTACCGGCTCGGGCAAGGTGATTGCGGTGCCGACCAGGCTGGAACGCAGTTGCAGCCGGGTTGGCGTTGCCTGGCCTTGCCCACGTGGAACCGCCAGCGCGACCGTCCACGGCGAGCGACCGTCCACATAAGGCTTCAGCCACTCCAGGTTGCCGGCCTTTTCGAGCAGGTCGTCGATGCCGAGGCTGGCCTGCAACTCGGCCTCGAATGCCTGCTTCGGATCACGCACATGCGGGCCGGCACGCAGCGACAGTTCGCCGGCCGCGCCGCCCTGCAAAACTTGCAGCTTGTCGGCAATGAAGCCGCGGCGATCGTAACGCAGCTCTCCGCGCACCTGTTCGAAGGCCAGTTTCCATCGGTTCTCGCGCAGGCTCGCGCCCGCCAGTTCGACCGTGCCGTGCATCTGCTGCTCAGGCGCATCCTGCTTGTGCAACGGCAGCAGCAGGTGGAAATCCGCGCGTGCCGGCCCGGCCAATTGCAAGTTGTCCAGCACCTCGCCGTAATCCTTGTGCAAGGGGCTGACGCGCAGCATCGCCAGCAAATTTCCCGCATCACTGGCGGCCCTTGCGTCCACGTACAGTTCGGGTCGGCTGAAATGCGGGATGCCGGCGCTGACGTTCTGGACCGCAACCCCGCCGATGCGGCCGCGTCCGTCGATGGTGAAACCGTCGGCTTCAAAGCGGATATCGCCATCCACATGGTCCATCGCGGGCCACTCCCGCTGGAACTTGATCTGTCCATCGGCGATCTTCGCATCGACCCGGAATTTGCCGGCACCGGCCTTGCCATCCTGTGTGCGAAACGGCCAATCGTCTAGGTCGCCCACCACCAGCGCATGCACGTCATGCAGGCGGCCACCCTGCAACGCCGCATCCAGCCAGTCCACGGTGGTCTTAGCCATCTTGTGATGCACCCAGAACTGACGGGCCAGCGTCAGCGGCACATCGCCGATGTCGATCGCCAGGTCCAGCCGCGGCCGTGTGCCATCGTTGGGGAAGCCAACGCCGCCGCGCGCCTTCAACCGGAGTTGCTTTCCATCGATCGCCAAACCCGGTGTGCGCACGCGCCATGCATCGCCCTCGCGCCAGGCCACGATCTCGCCACCCAGTGACAGCGCATGCCGCACGCCGAAGCCGCTGGGCCAATCGAACACCGCCGTCGCGCGTGGATCCAGGCGCAAACGCAGGCCGTGGACATCGCCAAGCAAGCTGGCATCGACGCCGGTCATGCCGGGCGTGTTGCCGACCGGCGCGAAGTGCAGCCCGCGCAACCGTGCCTGCGCATGCATCGCGCCCCCGCGCACACCGGCGATGGCAACGTTTTCCAGCGACACACCCGCTGCGGACTCGCGCAACCAGTGCCGCAGGTTGGCTGGCAAGCCATCGCCCAAGGCGGCCAGCGCGAGCAATGGCCCGGCATCGACCCGCTTCGCCAGCAGGCCGTAACGTTGGCCGCCCGCAACCGCGATCCCGTCCAGTGTCTGCAGCGCGTCGCCCTCGCCGATGCGCAGCCGCGTGGCGTCCGCGCGCCATTGACGGTTGCTGCCAGCCCAGCGCGCATCCAGCTCCAGTGCGCCGAGCACAAGTCTGGGCGGCGGCTCGCCGGCATTGGCCGCAGTACCGCTCAACGCGACATCGTGCAGCGCCGCGTCGGCGTGTACGCTCACCAACCGGTGTCCTTCAAGGTCCGCCCAGGCCTGCACCCGCCCGCGTCCGGACACCGGGGCGATGCCGGCAATGCGCAGGTCGTCGGCAAGCTCACGCAAGTCGGCTCCGCGCGTGCCCGCATAGACGCGGCCATCGCCGCTGGTGCGGTCGAAATCCACTGCCACGCTGAAAGGCGTGCCATCCGCGCGCAGCCACGCCTCGGCGCCCCCGCGGATGCGCCGACCGTCCACGCGCATCCGCAGGTCGATCCGCGGCAGGTGCATGTCCACGCCAAGTTCCGGTGCCAGCACGCGCAGCCGTGCGTGCGAGACCTGTAGTTCACCGAGGCGTTCAAGCGCGGCGAACGGGTCGCCTCCGCTGTCCTGTTGCTGCCCCGGCAGGCCACGCACCTGCCAACGGCCGGTGACGTCGCGCTGTAGGGTCAGGTCGAGTCCGCGCACGCGCAGTTCCGTCAGCGAACGACCCGGCAACAGGCCAGCGTATTGCGCGACCAGGATTTCCGCGTTGCCGATGCGCACCGCCTGATCGCCGTCGCCGACGCGCAGGTTTTCCAGGCGAAGCAAGGGGCCACGTCGGGTCCACTCGGTCTCGATGCCATCGAATCGAACCGTGCGCTGCGCCCGGCTGCTAAGCCAGTCAGCGATGCGATCAGGATTATGTTCCGCCAGGGACAGCACCTGGCTTGCCACACCGATCACCAGGGCGAGCAGCACCAGCACCAGCGCTACACCGTAACCGAAGCCACGGCGGAGCCGCCGCAGGCGTCGGCGTGGAGGTGTTGCGGTCATTGCGAATTGAGCGCGTCGCGAGCGGATGTCAGCGCGTGCACGCCGGAGCGCAGCAAGCGCAGTGCACATTTACGTGCATGAGCATTGCGAGCACCGCCCGAAATGGATGCACGTACGCGATCACGTCCGAGCAGTAGCGCGCCCGAGTTAGAGCAGCACGACATCGAACTGCTCCTGCATGTACTGCGCATCCGCCTGGAAGCGGATCGACTTGCCGAGGAACTCCTCCAGTTCGGCAACTGCGCCGGATTCCTCTTCGGTGATACGCGACACCAGCATTGGCGATGCAATCACCAGCAGCCGCGCCGCATCGAACTGGCGCACCGCGCGCACGATCTCGCGGAAGATTTCATAGGTCACGGTCTCCGCGGTCTTGACTGTGCCGCGCCCGCCGCACTCGTGGCAGGTCTCGCTGAGCTGGCGCTCAAGCGACTCGACCGTGCGCTTGCGGGTCATCTCCACCAGCCCCAGCGGCGAGAAGTCATACACCGTGGTCTTGGCGTGGTCGCGGGTCAGCGATTTTTCGAGCGTGCGCAGCACCTGGCGACGGTGTTCGGCATCGACCATGTCGATAAAATCAATAATGATGATGCCGCCCAGGTTGCGCAGGCGCAGTTGGCGCGCGACCGCCTGCGCGGCTTCCAGATTGGTGCGGTAAACGGTTTCCTCGAGGTTGCGCTGACCCAGGAACGAACCGGTGTTGACGTCGACCGTGGTCATCGCTTCGGTCTGATCGATGACCAGGGTGCCACCCGACTTCAGCGGGACCTCCTTGTTCAGCGCACGCTGGATCTCGTCTTCGACGCCGTACAGGTCGAACACCGGGCGAGCGCCCGTGTAATGCTCGATCTTCTCGGCCAGCGCCGGCATATATTGCGCAGCGAATTCGCGCAGGCGCTCGCAGGTCTCGCGTGAATCGACCTTGACCTTGTCCACGTCGCGGCGGATCAGGTCACGCACCGCGCGCAGCGGCAGGCTGAGATCCTCATATACGCAGCTACCAACCGCGGCACTTGCCGAAGACTGCTCGACCAGCCCCCAGGCGTGTCCGAGATAGGCGATGTCCTCGGCCAGCGCTTCCCTGGACTGGCCCTCGGCATTGGTGCGCACGATGTA
>JBBSTP010000127.1:0-6245 GCA_038235795.1 Lysobacterales bacterium
CGCCTGCAACACGGATTCCGCACCCAATCCCCGCAACTGCCCGTCCTGCTTGCGGCGGTGCGCGCGGGCGATGCCGCCGGTTTCGAGGCCTCTCTGGATGGCGTCAGCACCAGCTGGCACCAAGTCGCCACGCCCGCGCAACTGCGGCTGCACCTGCACGACTGGGCGGCACGATTGGCGGAGCTGTCGCCACTGCGCGAAGGCAGGGCGGATGTCGATGTCGATGCGCTGATGGCGTTTGATGCACTGGCATCCCGGCAACTGCTGTGCGCACTGCGCGAAGGCGACTTCGGCGCGGTGCATGCCAATGCGGTGATCGAGCGCGAGTTGGCACAGCACTGGCGGCGACCGGTCGGCGCGTCGTGGTATCCGGGCCGTGCGGTAATGGTTGTCCGCAACGACTACGGCGTCGGGCTTTTCAACGGCGATGTCGGCGTCTGCCTGGCCGACGCCGATGGCGACCTGCGGGTTTGGTTCGAAACCACGAGCGGGGCGGATGGCCTGCGGCGCGCGCGTGCGTTCGCGCCTGCGTCGCTGCCCGCGCACGAGAGCGCATTCGCCATCACCGTGCACAAGAGCCAAGGCTCCGAATACAGCCATGTCGCCGTGCTGCTGCCGCATGCGGCGCAGCATCGGGTGCTGACCCGGCAGCTCTTGTACACCGGCTTGTCGCGCGCACGCGACGGCGTGGAGTTGTGGAGTAGCCAGGCCGCCTTGGCCACGGCGATGGCCACGCCGGTGCTCAGGGTTGGTGGCCTGCGTGAACACTGCGCTACGCAATAAAAATACTGCTCAAAAAAAAGTGATCGCCGGCAATCCCGACTTCAAATGCTTGATCTGGAGTGGTGCGTCCGGAGGGGTGAAGCGCCGCGTTTGCGAACCACTGGTTCGCGCGGCGACGAACGCCTGAGCGCTGTGCGCGAAGGCCGGAAATCCCGGCACGGAATAATTGTTGAGGAGTGGTGCGCCCGGAGGGATTCGAACCCCCGACCAATGGCTTCGGAAGCCAGAAGAGTCCTTCACGGGCAGTGGTTTGCAGTAGAAAGCCAGCTTTCGAATGCGCCAATGGATGTCTCGCAACCGGCAAAGGATTGGCGATCAGTGATGCTGCACAAGACCGAACCCGTCCTGATTCCCTGCTTGCTGGTGGCCCGGCAAGATGAGTAATGGCCGCTCTGGGAGGCCGGTGCCGGTGTTGCAAAAACAAGAACAATATTGACAATGTCATTCGTAAAGGAACACGATTGGCAGCATGGACATTCACCTCGAAGCCCAGCACCTGCTCGAAACCAACGGCAGCGCTCGGGCCCGTGACCTCCGGGCCGCCGGGCTCGAAAGCGCCCAGATCGGCCGCCTTGTGCAGCGGGGTGAGCTGGTGCGGCTGTCCCGTGGCGTCTATGCACTGGCCGGTCGCGTGCCGACCGAGGACGAAGGCCTGCTGGTCGTTGCCCAGCGTGCACCCCACGCGTTCTTCTGTCTCCTGACGGCACTGCGTTTCCATGGGCTCACGACCCAGGCGCCGCATGAAGTCTGGATTGGACTCGGATCTAGCCGCAATCCTCCCAAGCTGGACTGGCCCCCGCTGCGGGTGGCCAGGTACTCGGGCGCGGGCCTGTCGACCGGGATCGAAACCCACGTCCGTGACGGGATTCCGCTGCGAGTCACTGGCGTCGCCCGAACCGTCGTGGACTGTTTCAAGTTCAGGAACAAGATCGGCCTGGATGTTGCCCTTGAGGCACTGGCCCAAATACGCCGGGAACGACGGGCTGGCAATGACGAAATCTGGCAGCTCGCCAGCCAGCTTCGGATGGCGAACGTGATGCGTCCCTATCTGGAGTCACTGACGTGAGCACGCCCACGCCCTCGCGCGTCGACTCGATCCGCCAGCGATTGCTTAACCACGCACATCAGGCAAGGGAAGAGTTCCAGCTCACCCTTGACCGATACGGGGTCGAGCGGCTCCTGTACCGGCTGTCGATCTCCCGGCATAGGAACGACTTCCTGCTCAAGGGCGCCATGCTGTTCCGGCACTGGTTCGACCAGGAGCATCGCCCAACGCGTGACGCGGATTTCCTTGGATTCGGCTCGCCGGACCCAGAGCGCATCTCGTCAATCGTGCGGGAGCTGTGCGATCTGGAGATTGATGACGGCCTCGTGTTCGACCTGCCATCACTCACCGTTAGCCCAATCCGCGAGGCCGCGCGGTATGACGGTTTGCGCATGCAACTGAAGGCCCGGCTCGGCGCCGCACGGTGCCTAATGCAGTGGGACGTTGGTTTCGGCGATGCGGTCACTCCCGGCCCAGAAGAGATCGAGCTGCCAACCCTCCTGGACGACCTGCCGGCGCCTTCGCTTCGGATCTACCCGCGCGAGACGGTGTTCGCGGAAAAGCTCGAGGCCATCGTCGTTCTCGGCATGACCAACAGCCGGATGAAGGACTACTTCGACCTGTTGAGCCTGATCCGGGAGTCGCGGATGGATCCGGCAATGCTTGCCAAAGCGGTAGCCGCCACGTTCGAGCAACGAAGAACGCCCCTGCCAGAGTCCTTGCCTATTGGCCTGACCGACGGATTTTCTTTGGACGCTACACGGCAGACGCAATGGCGCGCCTTCCTCGGCAGGAGCCAGCTGCAGGCGCCCGAGCTCAAGGAGGTTGTCACCGAGATTGCTGAAGCTGCCAAGCTGGTCCTTGGCGCGGCGCGTTCAGGCCAATAATGCTGCTGGCCGCTCAGCGGATACCCATGCCATCGATCAAGTCAAGCCTGGAACCTCCCGGACGAATCGCTCACTGACCGAGTTGCCCACGCACAGCGCGGTCGCCAGATCCTAGAACTCGTCTGGCGCCAGACCCGCCGCCAGAGAAGCATCTCAGGCCGGCGCTGGGTTCCACGCGGATCAGGAAAGGTCTTAAGGATGCCCTGATGGGATCTGCGCAGTTGTATGAAGCGCTCAGATTTCGCGGTCAGATGATGCCACCCTCTGCTGGCATTTAACGGAATGGCTGGTTTACCGCACGGTGAGATGCCCGGCAGAAACCGGCATCCCTTGCCCGGCATGAAAAGGGCATCGCTTAACATCGAAGGCGGGAGTGGCCTGAGTATGTTCTGGCGGCCGAAATCGGCGGCCGATGATGTGATGCCTCTGGCCTTCTTCGGATCAGGCTATTGCTCATTGACCGGGATGGCGGCAAAAACCTTGGTCACAGTTTGGTCACAATTTGGTCACAGGGGGATTTGGTGCGCCCGACAGGATTCGAACCTGTGACCCCTGCCTTCGGAGGGCAGTACTCTATCCAGCTGAGCTACGGGCGCGTATTTGCAGTGTTTCCGGGCCGGCGGGCCAACCCGGCGAGTAAAGGCCTTGTGACAACCTTACCTCGCACTCGGGGGGTATGAGTAGTGGCTTCGGAAGCCACTACTCTATCCGGCTGAGCTACGGGCGCGTGCCGCGCGGTGCTACTGCGTCGCGGGGCGGCATTCTCGCATGATTGCCACCGTGCGTGCCGCTGCTACGCTTGCTTCATGCCTTACGAACGCGACTACGCCCAGCTTGCACCAGGCCCGAGGCCGCTGCCCCGCTGGCGTGAGCGCCTGCACCAGTACTGGCAGCTTGTGCGCGGCAACCGCCCGATCGGCTGGTTGCTGCTGTTGTGGCCCACGTGGTGGGGGCTTTGGCTGGCGGCCGAAGGCATTCCGCCTCTTTGGCCGTTGTTCGTATTTAGCGCCGGTGTCTGGCTGACACGCTCCGCCGGTTGCGTGATCAATGACTATGCCGATCGCTGGCTGGATGGCTCGGTGGAGCGCACGCGCAACCGGCCGCTGGTGAGCGGTGCGGTCTCCGGACGCGAGGCCCTCGGTGTGTTCGCAGTGCTGATGCTGGTTGCGTTCGCCCTGGTGCTGACACTGAACCGCCTGACCATCTACATGAGCGTGGTGGGCGTGGCGCTTGCCGCCAGCTACCCCTATTTGAAGCGATATACGTATTTACCGCAGGTGTACCTCGGCATGGCCTTCGGCTGGGGTATCCCGATGGCGTTTGCAGCGATCACGGGAAAGGTTCCGGCCATCGCCTGGGTGCTGTACCTCGCCAACATCTTCTGGGCCACCGCTTACGACACCTGGTATGCGATGGTCGATCGCGAAGACGACCTGCGCATGGGCGCCAAGTCCACCGCGATCCTGTTCGGCGACATGGTCCTGATCGCGCAGGGCGTGTTGTATGCGTGCATGATGCTGTCGCTGGTTCTGGTCGGGCGCGATGCCGGGCTTGGCGTGCATTACTGGGTGGCACTTTTAATGGCAGCTGCCCTGATCGGCTGGCAATTCATGACCGCGCGCAACCGCGATGCCGATGCCTGCTTCCGCGCGTTCCTGCATAACCATTGGGTGGGCGCCACGATATTCGCCGGAATCGCTGCCCACTACGCCCTCGGCAAGTCCTAGGCGACCCGCGCGCAGACCCAGGCATCGACGCGCTTTGCGCCCCCGGCGAGCAGGGCGCGCGCAGCCGCGTGCAGGGTGGCGCCGGTGGTCATCACGTCATCGACCAGTACGACATGTGCTGGCAGCGGGCTACCCGCCTTGACCTGAAAAGCCCCGCGCAGGTTGCGTTTGCGGGCATCGGCATCCAGTCGGGATTGCGCGCTGGTCTGCTTTGGACGAGTCAGCACGTCACCCAGAAGCGGTACGCCAAGGGCGCGCGCCAGCGGACGGGCCAGCTCCAGTGCCTGGTCGTAGCCGCGTCGGCGCAAGCGCTCGCGATGCAATGGCACCGGCATTAGCGCATCGGGTCGAGTCCAGCGCCCGCAACGATCCGCCATGGCCTGTGCCAGCACCCGGCCGCTGGCGAAATCACGATGGAACTTCAGGCGCGGCAGCAGGCGATCCAGTGGGAAAGCGTAATCGAATGCTGCATGCACCTGGGTCAACGGGGGCGGAAGTTGCAGGCACGCGCCGCAGGTTCCGGGGCTGGGTAGCGGCAGTGCGCAGCACAGGCAGGTCGGGCCCTGCCAAGGCAGGGCGACATGGCAGGCGCGGCACAGGTCGCGACCATCCTGGCCGCGTTCGCCACACACCATGCAATGCAGGGCAAACAGCCAAGGCAGCGGGGCGGCCACCACACCGTCAACTTTTGCAGGCGAACTCAGGTTGACAGTCGGGCTCATGCTTTCCAGACTGCCTAATCCACTACGCCGCGTCCCTCGGGGAATCCCCATGCCTGCCGTCAGTCTTGCCCCCAGTTTCGCCCCTAACGCCAGCTTCCCGGTCCGCCACGATTGGGCCCGCGCCGAAGTCGAGGCGTTGTTCGCCTTGCCGTTCACCGAGTTGCTGCATCGGGCCGCGACTGCGCATCGCCAGCATTTCGACCCTGCCGAGGTCCAGGTCAGCACCCTGCTGTCGGTCAAGACCGGGGGCTGCCCCGAGGATTGCGGCTATTGCCCGCAGGCTGCGCGGTATCACACCGGGGTGGACGCGACCAAATTGATGGCCACCGAAGACGTCGTCGCCAAGGCCAGGCAGGCCAAGGCGGCAGGCGCCTCGCGCTTCTGCATGGGCGCGGCCTGGCGCAGCCCGAAAGACCGCGACATCCCCAAGGTCGCGGCCATGATCCGCGAGGTGAAGTCGCTCGGCCTGGAAACCTGCGCGACCCTGGGCATGCTCAGCGAGCCGCAGGCGCATGCCCTGCGCGATGCCGGCCTGGACTACTACAACCACAACCTGGACAGCGCGCCGGAGTTCTACGGCGAGATCATCCACACCCGCGATTACCAGGATCGGCTCGACACGCTCGGCCACGTGCGCGATGTCGGCATGAAGACCTGCAGCGGCGGCATCGTCGGCATGGGCGAATCGCGCGGCCAGCGTGCCGGCCTGTTGCAGGCGCTGGCCAATTTGCCGGCGCATCCGGATTCGGTGCCGATCAACCGGCTGGTGAAGGTCGAAGGCACGCCGCTTGCCGGCGCCGCCGAGATCGACCCGTTCGAGTTCGTGCGCACGGTCGCGGCGGCGCGGATAATGATGCCGCGCTCGATGGTGCGGCTGTCCGCTGGCCGCGAAACGATGAGCGACGAATTGCAGGCGCTGTGTTTTGTCGTCGGTGCCAATTCGATCTTCTACGGCGAAAAGCTACTGACCACCGGCAATCCGGATACCGAACGCGACCAGGCGTTGTTCGCGCGGTTGGGATTGCGGCCAATGCAGATCGAAACAGTCGCCGACGATGCGATTCCCGCATGCAGCACCACG
>JBBSTP010000128.1:0-6232 GCA_038235795.1 Lysobacterales bacterium
GAAGTTTTACAAGGAAGAAGTGGTGCCGAAGCTGATGAAGCAGTTCGGCTACACCAACGTAATGGAAGTCCCCAAGCTGACCAAGATCACGCTCAACATGGGCGTGGGCGAGGCCGCTACCAACAAGAAGATCCTCGAGAATGCGGTGGCCGACATGGCGAAGATCGCCGGTCAAAAACCAATCATCACCAAGTCAAAGGTCTCGGTGGCCAGCTTCAAGATCCGTGATGGCTGGCCGATCGGCGCCAAGGTGACCCTGCGTCGCGCCAAGATGTACGAGTTCCTGGATCGCCTGGTCAACGTCTCGCTGCCGCGCGTGCGCGACTTCCGCGGTGTGTCGGGCCGTTCGTTCGACGGCCGTGGCAACTACAACATGGGCGTGAAGGAACAGATCATCTTCCCCGAGATCGATTTCGACGCCGTCGACGCGATGCGCGGCATGGATATCGCCATCACCACAACCGCGAAGACCGATGCCGAGGCCAAGGCCTTGCTCGAAGCCTTCCGCTTCCCCTTCCGGAACTGAGGAAAGACATGGCCAAGACTTCCATGATCAACCGCGAGGTCAAGCGCACCAAGCTTGCCAAGCAGTACGGCGCCAAGCGCGATGCGCTGAAGAAAATCATCTCCAGCCAGGACGCGTCCTACGAAGAAAAGATGGATGCGGCGATCAAGCTGCAGAAGCTGCCGCGCGATTCTTCGCCGAGCCGCCAGACAACCCGTTGCGTGATTACCGGTCGTCCGCGTGCGGTCTACAGCAAGTTCGGCCTCGGCCGTAACGCGCTGCGCCAGGCCACCATGCGCGGCGACGTTCCGGGCCTGCGCAAGGCAAGCTGGTAAGCCTGCTCCACACAAGCTAGTCCCTGCTATGATGGCCGGCTTCCCGGCATGAACGCAGGGCGCTCCGAAAGGAGGAGACCGTGAGGCCCGCAGCGATGCAGGTCTTCGGGCGCAACCGTACTAAAGCATCACCACACTATTCGAATTCGCATCCTGCGGATATCGGTTCTCATCAGGAAACTTCCATGAGCATGACTGATCCCATCGCCGACATGCTGATCCGCATCAAGAATGCGGCTGCGGTTGGCAAGCCGACGGTAAAAATGCCGTCCTCCAAGACCAAGGTCGCAATTGCCGGCGTGCTCAAGGCCGAAGGCTACATTGCCGACGCGCGCGTCACCCCGAATGGTGCCAAGTCCGAACTCGAAATCGCCCTGAAGTATTACGAGGGCAAGCCCGTCATCGAGACCCTGAAGCGCGTGTCGCGCTCGGGCTTGCGCCAGTACCGTGGCAAGGACGCACTGCCCAAGGTCCTCAATGGCCTCGGCGTCTCCATCATTTCCACGTCCCGCGGCATCATGACCGACACCCAGGCGCGCGAGCAGGGCGTCGGTGGTGAAGTCCTGTGCATCGTGGCCTAAGGGGGTAAGACAACATGTCCCGAGTCGCCAAGCAACCGGTCGCCATCACCAAGGGTGTCGACCTCAACGTCCAGCCGGAACTGATCAGCGTCAAGGGCCCGAAGGGCACCCTGACCATCGTCAAGCCGGTTGGTATCGAGGTCACGATTGAAGACGGCCAGGCATTGCTGTCGGCCAACGATCCCGCGCTGATGCCGCTGACCGGTACCCTGCGCGCGATCGTCGCCAACATGGTGCACGGCGTGACCACCGGATTCGAGCGCAAGCTCGAGCTGGTCGGCGTCGGCTACCGCGCCGCCATGCAGGGCAAGGACCTGAACCTGTCGCTGGGGTTCTCGCATCCGGTGGTGTACGCAACGCCGGATGGCATCACCATCACGACCCCGACGCAGACCGAAATCCTGGTCGCCGGTGCCGACAAGCAACTGGTCGGCGAAGTGGCCGCCAAGATCCGTGGGTACCGTCCGCCGGAGCCGTACAAGGGCAAGGGCGTGAAGTATTCCGACGAAACCATCATCCGCAAGGAAGCCAAGAAGGCCTAAAGGCTCACCAGCCCTGGCACTTCAGCTTTCGGAGACCAAGATCATGCTCAAGAAAATTGCCCGCCTGCGCCGCGCCAAGTCCACCCGCGCGCGTATCCGCACCCTTGGCGTGCCGCGCCTGTCGGTGCTGCGCACCGGCCAGCACCTGTACGCTCAGCTGTTCACCGCTGATGGTTCCAAGGTGCTGGCTTCGGCCTCCACCGTGCAGGCCGATGTGATGGAAGGCCTGAAGAACGGCAAGAATGCGGAAGCCGCCGCCAAGGTGGGTCAGCTGATTGCCGAGCGCGCCAAGGCCGCGGGTTACGAGAAGGTCGCGTTCGACCGCTCGGGTTATCGCTACCACGGCCGCGTCAAGGCGCTGGCCGATGCAGCCCGCGAAGGCGGTCTGAAGTTCTGATCTGCTTTGACGGCGTGGGGTTTCATCCCAGGCCGTGGGCTTGTCTTTATGAAGCCTGCTTGCCGATGCAAGTTGCATCGGGCGCCAGCGCCGGTTCCGGCCATGGCGAAACATCCGATCCATACCAACAACCATAAGCGGCAACGCCGCAAATTCCCTAAATTTTAAAGAGACATCGAAATGGCAGATCCACGCGAATCACGCGGTCGTCGCGACCGCGAAGAAGTCGACGACGGCATGATCGAGAAGCTGATCGCGGTCAACCGCGTCAGCAAGACGGTCAAGGGCGGCCGCCAGTTCACCTTCACCGCGCTGACGGTGGTGGGCGATGGCGCCGGCAGGATCGGTTTCGGTTATGGCAAGGCACGTGAAGTGCCGGTGGCCATCCAGAAGTCGATGGAATACGCCCGCAAGAAGATGAGCTCCGTCGACCTGAACAACGGCACCCTGTTCCATGAGGTGAAGGCCCGTCACGGCGCCGCCAGCGTGTTCATGAAGCCGGCTTCCGAAGGTACCGGCGTGATCGCCGGTGGCGCGATGCGCGCCGTGCTTGAAGCGGTTGGTGTGAAGAACGTGCTGGCCAAGGCTGTGGGTTCGCGCAACCCGATCAACCTCGTGCGTGCCACGATCCGTGGCCTGGAGTCGATGAACTCGCCGGCCAAGATCGCGGCCAAGCGCGGCAAGAAGGTGGAGGATCTTGTCCATGGCTAAGAACGACGCCGCCAAGAAAGAGGCCTCAAACAAGGACGACGGCACCGTCACGGTGCGTCTGGTCAAGGGCCTGCGCGGCACCCAAGCGCGCCATCGCCTGTCGGTAAAGGCGCTGGGCCTGGGCAAGCTCAACAGTGTCCGTGTGCTGAAGGACAGCCCGCAGGTTCGCGGCCTGATCAACCAGCTGCATTACCTGGTCAAGGTCGAGGAGTAATAGACATGAAACTCAATACACTAAAGCCCGCCGATGGCGCACGCCAGGATCGCAAGCGCGTCGGCCGTGGCATCGGTTCCGGACTCGGCAAGACCGCAGGCCGCGGCCACAAGGGCTCGTTCGCGCGTTCCGGCAAGGGCAAGATCAAGGCCGGTTTCGAAGGCGGCCAGATGCCGTTGTACAAGCGTTTGCCCAAGATCGGCTTCCACTCGAAGTCGTCCAACGACACCGCCGAAGTGTTGCTGTACCAGCTGGACAAGCTGCCGGCCGGCGAGATCGACTTTGCCGCGCTGCGCGCTGCCAAGCTTGTGCCCCGCATCGCCAAGCGGGCCAAGATCGTGGTCCGGGGTGGAGTGACCAAGGCCTTCGTGCTGAAGGGCATCGCTGCGACCGCGGGTGCCAAGGCGGCCATCGAAGCCGCCGGCGGCAGCCTGGCGGAGTAAGGCAAGCATGTCGCGAAATGCTGCTGCGCTGTCGGGCATCGCGGGTGCGGGCAAGTTCACTGAACTGCGCTCGCGCCTGCTGTTCGTCCTGGGTGCGCTGATTGTTTACCGGATCGGCTGTTTCATTCCCGTGCCCGGCGTGAATCCGGCGGCGATGCTGCAATTGATGGAAGCGCAGAAGGGCACCATCGTGGACATGTTCAACATGTTCTCGGGTGGCGCGCTGTCGCGCTTCAGCCTGTTTGCGCTGAACGTGGTGCCGTACATCTCGGCATCCATCGTGATGCAGCTGATGGTGCAGATCTTGCCCAGCCTCAAGGCGATGCAGAAGGAGGGTGAATCCGGCCGTCGCAAGATCACCCAGTATTCGCGCTATGGCGCGGTGTTCTTGGCGGTCTTCCAGGCCGCCGGCATCGCCATGGCGCTGCAGGGGCAGGGCGCCAGCAACGGCATCCCGGTGGTGTACAACCCCGGCCCCGGTTTCGTGATGACCGCCGTGGTCTCGTTGACTGCCGGCACGATGTTCCTGATGTGGATCGGCGAGCAGGTGACCGAGCGCGGCATCGGCAATGGCGTCTCGATGATTATTTTCGCCGGCATCGTGGCCGGTTTGCCGGGCGCGGTGATCAACACCCTGCAGCAGGCCAACAGCGGCGACATGCAGTGGATCACGGTGTTCTTCATCCTCGCGGTGGTGATGTCGTTCACCTGGTTCGTGGTGTTCATGGAAAAAGGCCAGCGCCGCATCACCGTCAACTACGCGCGTCGCCAGGGCGGTCGCAGCGCTTACATGAACCAGAGCTCGTTCCTGCCGCTCAAGCTCAACATGTCAGGCGTGATCCCGCCGATCTTTGCGTCGTCGATCATCATGTTCCCGGCCACGGCCTCGACCTGGTTCGGGCAATCCGGCAGCGCGTCGACCAACTGGCTACAGAAGGTCAGCCAGATGCTGTCGCCTGGCGAGCCGCTGCACATGATCCTGTACGCGGGCCTGATCATTGGATTTGCGTTCTTCTATACCGCGCTTGTATTCAACTCGCAGGAAACCGCGGACAACCTGAAGAAGTCCGGCGCGCTGATTCCTGGGATCCGTCCGGGCAAGGCCACTGCCGAATATGTCGACGGCGTGCTGACCCGGTTGACCGCGGCCGGTGCGCTGTACCTGGTGCTGGTCTGCCTGTTGCCGGAAATCATGCGCACCAAGCTGCAGACCTCGTTCTACTTTGGCGGCACGTCGCTGCTGATCGTAGTGGTGGTGGTGATGGACTTTATTGCGCAGATCCAGGCGCATTTGATGTCGCACCAGTACGAGAGCCTGTTGAAAAAGGCGAATCTGAAGGGTGGCTCGAGAGGCCGCTGACACACGGCGGGTCTTGACCCGCCGGCGTAAATGAAACAACCGCCACGCCGGGCATCGCGCCCCGGCAGGCAAGATGGGCGACCCGGCGGCAGTCTCGCGCACGGGTGGCACCGAACCGATCCGCGCGCTGGAGTAGCGCGCGGGCAGGCCGAGGTGGAACTCGGTACTGCCAGTTCGGCGCCATCGCCGGAGCATGGGCACACTCCCCATGCCGGGCTTCCGCGCCGTTTCGCGCGGGGGCTTCCTCCAAAGCCGAGACCACGCTATAATTTCATGTTCACTGCGCCGGATTGCCAGATCCGTCGCCTTTTCGTTATCGGAGATCGCCTTATGGCGCGTATTGCGGGCGTCAACCTGCCTGCCCAGAAACATGTCTGGGTTGGGCTGCAAAGCATTTACGGCATTGGCCGTACCCGTTCCAAGCAGGTGTGCGACACGGCCGGCGTGAATTCGTCGACCAAGATCCGCGACCTGTCCGAGCCGGACGTCGAGCGCCTGCGCGCCGAAGTCGGCAAGTTCGTGGTCGAGGGTGACCTGCGTCGCGAAGTCGGCATGGCGATCAAACGCCTGATGGACCTGGCTTGCTACCGCGGCTTGCGCCATCGTCGCGGCCTGCCGCTGCGTGGCCAGCGCACCCGTACCAATGCACGTACCCGCAAGGGGCCGCGCAAGGCCATCAGGAAGTAAGGAATAAATCATGGCCAAGCCAGCAGCAGCTAAAACCAAGAAGAAGATCAAGCGCGTCGTCACCGATGGCATCGCCCATGTGCATGCGTCCTTCAACAACACCATCATCACCATCACCGATCGCCAGGGCAACGCGCTGTCGTGGGCCACTTCGGGCGGCGCGGGTTTCCGCGGTTCGCGCAAGTCGACCCCGTTCGCCGCGCAGGTCGCCGCCGAGAAGGCCGGCAAGGCCGCGCTCGACTATGGCGTGAAGTCGCTGGAAGTGCGCATCAAGGGCCCAGGCCCGGGGCGCGAGTCGGCCGTACGTTCGTTGAATAACGTCGGCTACAAGATCATCAACATCATCGACGTGACGCCCATCCCGCACAACGGATGCCGTCCGCCGAAGAAGCGTCGCGTCTGACGCCGGGGAGCATAAGAAAATGGCTCGTTATATCGGTCCCACCTGTAAGCTCGC